>JAGLQE010000445.1 GCA_023137005.1 Thermoplasmata archaeon | reverse complement strand
AACCAGATAGAAGCCCACCCAATCATAGTAGCCGATCTTATTGGCCATGATCTGGCAGATATCCTGCATTATGTCCTTCAAATCTCCCGGGCCTTCAACAATGCCTTTGACATCATCCAGTATTCTTTTGAAAAGATGTTGCTTGTCCTCAGGCCCCAACCTATGCTCCTCGTGATCCACTCTGCTTTCCTTCATTTCCTAAATCCCTCCATTATCCCTCTTTAAGCTCATCCCACAGCTCCATCGCTCTCCGGAGATGCGGAACAGTGATGGTACCACCGACGATCACACCCACGGCCAGTGCCTCATTCACTTCCTCCGAGGTCCATCCTTCCTCATGGCAGCGGATGATATGGTACTTGATACAGTCGTCACATCGCATAACAAAGGATGATACCAGGCCCAGAAGCTCCTTGGTGCGCGCATCCAGAGCCCCGTCCTTGTAAACCTGATTGTCCAGACTATAAAATCTTTTGATAGGCTGGCCAGCGTATTTCATGACAATTTCATTGAGCCTATCTCTCTCCTTACTGAAGTCCTCCACCCTGTCCGAAGTCATGTATCGGGAAAGGTGTGCGAGTTAGATATAATTTTTCCATGAAAGAGGGATCCTTCCCACCAGGCAATTTCAAGCGCAACCCTTTTATATAGTATGTATATTCTCGCAGACCTAATATACCAACATTAGAGGATGATGTTTGGATGCGAGAACGAAAGTGATTGCATTCAAAAGCTCGACATGATAAATGGAGAGATTAAATATGGCATTATGGCAAGGACGCTCATCGAGAAAGAAGACAGGCGGAAGATACCGACCCTTCAGGAACAAGAGAAAGCACGAGATATCCACTGAGTTCCAGTTTTCCGTGATAGGAGACAGCTCAATCAAGAAGTACAAGACCATGGGCGGAAACAGTAAGGATAGGGTCATGTCTGCAGAGATGGTAAATGTTTATGATCC
Organism: Thermoplasmata archaeon; assembly: GCA_023137005.1. Lineage (GTDB taxonomy): Archaea > Thermoplasmatota > Thermoplasmata > SG8-5 > JAGLSY01 > JAGLSY01. Next base: position 2,409 of record JAGLQE010000445.1, on the reverse strand, counting down.
AAAGAAGGGCAAGACCATCAGGACCAAAATTCTAACAGTGACAGATAACCCAGCCAACCCTAACTACGTCCAGAGAAACATCATCAATAAGGGTGCCATAATCCAGACCGAACTGGGCGAGGCCCGGATCACATCCCGAATGGGACAGACTGGAACTGTTAACGCTGTTCTAATATCTTAAGGGTGTGGCAATGGTAAAGAGCCGAGCCAGCAATATAATTCTCTGGCCTACTTATTTTGATATCAAGAGATCTCGTGATGAGGGACGTAGAGTTCCCCGTAGCCTTGGAGTGGATAATCCCAATGTAGAGGATATCTACAAGGCCGTGAAAAAACTCGGGCACAAGGCGAAGATGGAGACTGATAAATCTCATCCCGGAACACCTACCGGCTACGAAGGACGCGTGCTTGTGGACAAGACGGGCATCAAGAAAACATATCTGATCGCCCAGGTCGCGGCAGAGTTGAAGAAGTAGAATAGTAGACCCGGCAATTTTGTAATTCTGAACCTAAATGTTCTTTCATATTGTTATTGAATGCCTTCTTAATTTGATCCACATATAATCAAAGCACTGGCTACCACTGAGATTTAGGAATATGAATTTCATTACCAGTAGATGGATGTTTTAGCAATTATCGATCCTGGGGTGTCTCAACCTCTTCAACCAACTTCTTTCCCGTGGAAACACTGTCCACCGAGTGGATGACAGCTCCGCAGTCCTTTATGACCTTGTCCACGTTATCGAAGTTTATCTGTGGTCCGTCAATGGTTATCTTGATGGTCTCTGTTTCCTGGTCCACCTCATCCAGAGCGCAGTTCACTCCTGCAACTCCCTCGAGGGCACTCAGTCTACGAGATACTTCAATGATAGACGGATTATGTGGTTTCAACACATCCAAAACCAAACGTTTTATGTCTGACAATAGATTCTCTCCCGACCTTCTGGTCAGTGATATTCCGATATATGTCCAAGTATATGAAGCTTACGAATAACCTTTATCAATGAATTCATGCGAAAACTAATTATCATCTCGTGCCATGGATATATCACATGGCGCACGACCACCAGCATGGCCAAGATCATTCTAAAGAGCATGACCACAACCACGGCATTACCAGCAATAGCAAGATAGAGAAGGGGCTGAAGCTGGCTATAATCCTTACTTTTATCTTCTTCGTGGTCGAGTTGATCGGAGGCCAGATATCCGGCTCTCTCTCGCTGCTTGGAGATGCGGGCCACATGTTGCGGGATGTTTTCGCGCTCATGCTTTCCCTGGGGGCTGTCAGCCTTGCCCGAAAGCTACCATCCAAGACCAGAACCTTCGGTTACCATCGCATAGAGGTCCTAGCGGCCTTTGTCAATGGTCTTTTTCTGATAATCGTCAGCCTCTGGATATTCGTCGAGGCCTTCCATAGATATGTGGAGCCAGAGCCCATTGAGAGTGGGATCATGTTCATTGTCGCGGTCATTGGTCTCGCGGTCAATGTGATCATCGCCTTTGCCCTTCATGGAAGTGAGGACCTGAATGTTAGGAGTGCATTCATTCATGTTCTAACGGACCTGCTTTCATCAGTGGGAGTGATCATCGCATCGGTGTGGATATACTTCACTGGCCAGACCATCGTGGACCCCATCATCGGCTTTGGAATTGCGATCCTCATACTTGCATCATCGATCAAGATAATCAAAGAATCAATTCACATACTCCTGGAATTCACGCCCAAAGACATAGATTTCGATGAGGTGGTCAAGGATATCCAGTCGGTGGAGGGAGTGGATGATGTGAACAATGTGCATTTATGGTCGCTTTGCTCTCATATCAATGTGATAGATGCCCACATCATTACCTCATCGGCCAGCCTGAAGGATGTGCAGGCCATCAAATTAAATATCAAAGAGAAACTTCTCAAGTACAATGTCAGGCATGCGACACTTGAATTCGAGTGTGAGGCATGCGAGGAATGTGTTGGCGAGTGTGTGATGGATAATAAGATAAAGAAGATGGAACATTAGGGGAAGAGGTGATATTATGGGAGAAGTTGAGATAAGAACATATGAACCAAATGACCTGGGCGATTGCCGGAAATTATGGGAGGTACTCACCCAAAAGCATCGAGACATCTATGATGATCAGACCATTGGCGGAGAGGACTCCGGCAAGTATTTTAACGAGCATCTTGAGCTTGTGGGGATCGACAATATCTGGGTAAGTGAGAAGGATGGTGAGGTAATGGGTATGGCCGGCCTGATGAAAACACCCTATGAGGGATGGGAATTGGAGCCCATTGTGGTCAAGCCAGAGTTTCGCGGGCAGAGTATCGGAGGAAAACTTATCGAACATGTGATAGAGGAGGCAAAGACCAGAGGGATCAAATATATCTCAATACGGCCAGTGTTCAGGAACAAG
>JAGLQE010000444.1 GCA_023137005.1 Thermoplasmata archaeon | reverse complement strand
TCTGGAATATGTTCAAGGACACTGATACATGTGATCAGATCAAATTTATCTTTCAGCTTGGAATCTGTGATATCGTCATCTATGACATAGTAATGGCGATTGAAGAAATCCCCCTCCCAATATTCCTTTATCTTATCCATCGCTGTTACATGAAATCCACAATTCGCCATAACATGGGGCCAACTGGTGGTTCCAGAGCCTATGTCCAGCACCTCTTTAGGGCATGTTTTTGAAAGCCACTTGAATGCAAAACCAAATTCCATAGGTCTCTCATTCATCTCTTTAAAGAATAGGGGCTTTTTCCACTCTACCATAAGCATTGGTGTGAGAAATATTCTGCCTGTGGTTTGATATATTCTGAAAATCGTCTTCTTTATGATCCCAGCCATTGAACAACTCCATTTCCGTACCTAGAATATATTATTGCTTTTATTATTTTTCTACTTGATTCTATCTCTGCTATTTATAAATATCATAATAAGATCATATTTTGGATCATCATGAAATTATATTCCAGATTAATAAAAAATATTATGTAGCCAAACACATTACTATGATTGATGAAAATATCAATAGTCCTTGGCACCAGGCCCGAAATCATTAAGATGGCCCCAATAATCCATGAGCTAAAGGCCAGAGGTATGGATTTCGAGGTGGTTCATACCGATCAGCACTATGACAAGAATATGTCCAATATCTTTTTTGAAGAACTGGAACTGCCAATGCCAGATATCAATTTACAGATAGGCTCTGGAACCCAGGCCGAGCAGGTGGCAGGAACGATGCTAGGCCTCGAAAAGCACTTCATGAAGACCCGGCCGGATGTGGTCCTTGTCCAGGGCGACACGAACGCAGTCCTCGGGGGAGCTATAGCTGCAGTAAAGATGGGAATAAAGGTCGGCCACGTGGAAGCTGGCCTGAGAAGCTATGATAATCGTATGCCGGAGGAGCATAATAGACGAATGACAGACCACATCTCTGCAATGCTATTTGCCCCTACCCAGAGATCTGCAGACATTCTGGAAAATGAAAATGTCTGGGGCCAGATACACGTCACAGGCAATACTGTGATCGATTCCATTGTGAGATATCTGCCCAAAGCAAAAACAGAGATCCCAAGTCAGCTAGGTATTGATAAATTTATTTTATTGACAGCTCACCGTGCAGAGAATGTTGACAATCCCCAAGCCCTCTCAGATCTAGTATCTGTCATGGAAAAATGCCCCCTACCAGTTGTCTATCCCATTCATCCTAGGACCAGAAAAAACCTGGATAATTTTAACTTGATGTCCAGAGTCAATGCTTCGGATAATATCCACTTGGTTGACCCAGTCGGTTATTTCGAGTTCATGGCTTTGGAGAAGGAATGTAGTCTGGTCATATCTGATTCTGGGGGAATTCAGGAAGAGGTAACAGCTCCAGGCATCAAAAAGCCTATTGTGATCATAAGAGACAATACTGAAAGGCCGGAGGCTGTTGAATCAGGATTCGCCAAAATCGCTGGGACAAATCCAGATAATGTTCTAAATTTTGTCAATGAAGTCCTAGCTAGTGATAAAGATTTGACTGGCAGAACACCTTTCGGCGATGGAACTGCAGGTAAGCAGATCGTGGGTATTTTAGAAGGTTTTAAATAAAATTAGATATTCCTAAATATTCAGGAAGATGAATATATTAAGCCTATAATCATGATTTGGCTATGTAAAATGGGATGATTTTATTGAAAAGCGAGCACAAATCAATTGGAAGGAAAGTGACATGGATATTCTTCATTAAGATAGTTTTGACCATCACGTCATGGATTGGCACGATGTTCGTGGCAAGGTTCATGGGTGTTGAAGTGTTTGGAATGATCGGGTTCGCCGTGGGCCTTTGTGCTTTATTTCTTCACACAGATTTTGGTTTTTCACTCGCTCATAATAAACGGGTTTCAGAAGGAAAGGATGTGGATGAGTGCATAGGTGCCTATATACGCATAAAGCTGGTAATAACATCTCTACTGGTATTTTTATTGCTTTTTGGACTATTCATATGGGAAAAGGTACTCGGATATGGCTACCAGGACCCAGTGATCCGAAGCATCGTTTACATCATTCTGATATATTATGTTCTTTTTGCATTGTCCCAAATTCCAATACAGACCTTTGGAGGGTTGCGGCAGAGTGCTAAGCAGCAAATGCCCGAGTTCATAGGGACCTTTGCCAGAATGCCCATTATGGTCGTAGTTGCTTTGACATCCCTTGGCGTTGTGGCACTGGCTCTATCTTATGTTGTGACCGGAATAGTCATGATATCATTGGGTTTCATCATGATGCGGAAATTCAAATCAAAAAAACCATCCAAAAAATTACTCCGTTCATATATCACATTTGCGACACCTCTGTCCATTTACATATTCTTCTCGACCATCTCGCTGCATTTGGATAAGGTTGTGATCCAATTGTTTTGGGACTTCAATGAAGTGGGTACATTCTTCGGTATGCAGAAAATAATAATGGTAATAATATTGGTAACAAGCTCTCTTGGCCCGATCTTATTCCCCAGTATTTCTCACCTTCACTCAAAGAAGGCCATGAGATCCATTAGACACTTGGTGCGCCGCGCAGAGCGATATCTATCAATGTTAGTAACGCCCATTGTGATCATGTGCATAGTATTGGCAACTCCAATAATTCACATTTTGCTGGGTGATGAATTCTTGGGTGGGACCGAAGTCCTTGCCTGGCTGTCAATTTACGCTCTCATGATATCATTGAACTCTCCACATATGCATCTATTGAATGGATGCGGTAGATCAAATCTCTCGGCCAAAGTTGGCTTATCTATTGCATTCATAAATATCACACTGCTTTTCCTATTTGTACCCCGCGACCTGCTCGGGTATGAGCTATTTGGCCTTGGCTCTGTCGGAGCCGCAATGGCCTCGACGATATCCGTGGTGGTTGGATTTATTCTTGCCAGGCACTAT
>JAGLQE010000443.1 GCA_023137005.1 Thermoplasmata archaeon | reverse complement strand
AACAGAGTTCTCACATACGAAAGCCCGGAATGAAATGGAGGGATTCTAATATGCGTGAAGTTGCAATTATCGGAGTTGGAGAAACAAAGTTCGGCGAACTGTGGGAGAGATCCTTCAGGGACCTGGGAATAGAAGCTGGCTTCAAGGCCATGGAGGATGCGGGGATATCAGGAAATGACATCGACGCCATGTTCGTTGGCAATATGTCGGCCGACCGCTTAATCGATCAGGAACATATCGCACCTCTGATAGCCGACTACTCTGGATTTGGAGAGAGGAATCTACCTTCGGTCAGAGTGGAGGCAGCCAATGCTTCCGGAGGAATTGCCCTATCACAGGCCTACATGTCGGTAGCTAGCGGGGTCCACGACATAGTGGTCGTTGGAGGAGCCGAAAAGATGACGGATGTTGGTGAAGAATCCGCAGCCGAGATATTGGCCGGAACCGCGGACCAAGAATGGGAAGCCGTCTTCGGAGCAACTTTGGGTTCCCTGTACGCCATGATGGCACGCAGACACATGAAGGATTACGGAACCACCAAGGAGCATATGGCCTCGGTCGCGGTGAAGAACCATCATAACGGTTCCATGAATCCCAATGCCCAGTTCCAGAGAGATATCAGAATAGAGATGGCCCTGAACGCGCCCATGGTGGCAGACCCATTGGGAGTGTTCGACTGCGCGCCCCTTTCAGATGGAGCCGCGGCTGTTATTCTGTGCCCGATGGAGAGCGCCAGTAAATACACCGACACTCCGGTCAAGATACTTAGTTGCGGCCAGGCGGGAGATTACATGGCCCTTCATGACCGACCCAGCCTGACAAGGATGGATGCGACCATCGCGGCCTCGAAAAAGGCCTACAAGTACGCTGGAATAACTGCTAAAGACATTCAACTGGCAGAGGTCCATGATGCCTTTTCAATATCCGAGATCATGGCGATCGAGGACCTGGGTTTCTTCGAGAAGGGAAAGGGTGGAAAAGCCACTTTGGACGGTGAAACAGCCTTAAACTCGGGAATATCCATCAATACTTCAGGAGGATTGAAGGCAAAAGGAAACCCCATGGGAGCCACAGGCGTCGGCCAGGCGGTTGAGATGACCATCCAGCTTAGAGGTGAAGCAGGTGACA
>JAGLQE010000442.1 GCA_023137005.1 Thermoplasmata archaeon | reverse complement strand
ATCATTACATTTAATAATACGAGTCATCATTCACCCTTCATAATGAATCTGATTCTCCAAGGCTACGCCTTGTGAGATGAGGGATTTGGAGGATGAAAAATATGGTCAAGAACTCACTCGGCAGAGAGATACCCGAACGTATCGGAGACATGGAATTAGAACCCTTCAGAGGGGCTTTCGCAACCCCGCCCAGAGGCAAGTCCATCACCAGGAATATATGGTCACACAACCCGGGAAAGAAGAAGCTTCTATCCTCCATATCAGAGGCCATCGACAAGTCTGGCCTGAAGAGTGGGATGAACATATCATTCCACCACCACCTGCGCAATGGAGATTATGTCGTGGTCATGGTCCTTGAGGAGATCGCGAAAAGAGGGATCAAGAATATTGGAATGCGGCATTCATCTGTCTTCGCCATTCACACCGAGGCCATAATCGAGCATATCAAGAACGGTGTTATCACCAGCTTCGAGGGAAATCTGAATGGACCTCTGGGTAAGTACATTTCAGAGAACCCGTGCAAGGAGCCAGTGGTGATCCGGAGCCATGGAGCCAGAACTCTCGATCTTGAAAGAGGGAACATGCACATAGATGTGGCTTTCCTCGCGGCCTCGGCATCTGATGATTCCGGTAATTGCAATGGTGTTCTGGGTGAGTCCAAGTTCGGGCCGATGGGATTCGCCATGGCGGATTCCTGGTTCGCCGACCGTGTCGTCATAATCACAGATAATCTTCAACCCTACCCCTGCACACCGATAAGCATACCCGAGCACCAGGTGGATTATGTTGTGAACGTGGATAATATCGGAGACCCGAAGGGAATAGCCACTGGCACGATGAAGATAACCGAGGACCCCATGCGTCTCAAGATCGCCCAGCAAGTGGTGGATGCCATGGACGCTATAGGCCAATTGGAGGATGGATTCTCCTTCCAGGCCGGAGCCGGTGGAATGTCATTAGCCGTGGTCAAGTTCCTGCATGAGCGTATGCTGGAGAAGAATAAGGTGGGGAGTTTCGCCATGGGCGGGATAACCGGCCTGGTTGTTGACATGCTCCACGGTGGCACGATCAGAAAGATACTGGATGCCCAGGCTTTCGATATACCGGCTATCGACTCATTGCTCAATGACCCGGATCATGTGGAAGTATCACATTATCACTTTGGAAATCCCCATTCAAGAGGGTGCATAACCCATCATCAGGATGCTTGTTTCCTGGGAGCCACGGAGGTGGATATTGATTTCAATGTCAATGTCAATACTCACTCGGATGGATTGCTACTTCATGGAAGTGGCGGCCACCCGGATGCGGCAGCTGGCTCGAAAGTAACATTCATAACCACGCCAATTGTCAGAAAGACCAATCCCATCGTGAGGAACGCGGTCACCACAATAACCACGCCCGGTGAATGCGTGGATGTCATAGCCACGGACCAGGGACTTACGGTCAACCCCAAGAGGAAGGACCTGTGGGACCTGCTGGGTGAATTCGACCCGGTGCCCATCGAGAGCCTGAGGGACATGGCCTATGATCAGACCGGGGCGCCAGAGCCGCTGGAGTACACTGACAAGTTCGTTGGTGTCATCAAGTTCAGGGATGGAACGGTCACGGATGTGGTGAGAGAAGTTAAAAAGGAGGATTAAGTGTGGCTGAAGATGACCTTATCTGGAACACTGGCATAACGACCGTCAAGCCCAATCACATCGTGACAAGGGGCTACAGGCAAGAGGACCTCATCGGCAATGTTCCTTTCTCCCACAATGTATTTCTCATATTGAAAGGAAGAATGCCCACCAAGAATGAGGGAAAGATGATGGATGCCATACTCACATCCTCCATCGACCATGGAATCACTCCTCCATCAGCCAGGGCTGCAAGGACCGTGGCCAGTGCTGGGGTTCCTTTGCCCACTGCAGTGGCCGCCGGAATAATGGCTGTCG
>JAGLQE010000441.1 GCA_023137005.1 Thermoplasmata archaeon | reverse complement strand
CCCTGGCTATCATTCCCACTGGGGAAAGGGGGTGGTCGTCCCAGTATTCGGCGGTTATCAGAATAATATCAAAATCTCTACCTGTTTTGGATATCACGAGCCTGAATGGGGGTGTGGGTATTTTTGTTTTTGGTGTTGCGACCCAAACTCCGAACCCGCTATCAATACCGAATGTCAAACTTGGGTTGCGAAGACAATGCAGATTATCATTAGGCTGCGGCAAAAACTGCGGTATTGTTATTTATTGTGCATGCATACGCACAATTAAATATTACCACTATATTTCGGATGATGGGCAGGAGATAGATAAGTGTGGAAGGGATGAGAACCAGAGTAGTTATCGAGAAAGAACTGGAGATAACCGAGTATCTCATTGATGGTGATTGGAAGAGAGAGGGTGATACCTTCCATATCTTCGGGGAGGAGGTTATGGTCGACCCAGGGTCTAAAACTGGCCTAAAACGTATTCTAAAATAGAATAATCGAAACATTTAAGACATATTACGAACATATGCTGTCTCATGGATGAGATTGATCTCAAGATTACGAGTATATTGCATGGCTATTCTCGAATATCAATACGGGAGCTTGGCGATATGTTGGACCTATCTGTGAACAGTGTGCACAAAAGGATAAATGCTCTTGTGGAGGATGGGGTCATAGAGACATTTGTGATGCTACCTTCCAATACAATAGTTGATAATATTTCCATCCTGATAATGGGAAATTCTCAGTGCCAGTCCATGGATGAATGTGTTTCGAAATTGGGGAAGGATAAGAAAGTGTGGAAGGTCATCGTTGGCCTTGACAATAAGCTCCTCATATCCTGTTTGATCCCCAATCTGGATCATATGAGAGAGCTCACGGATTTTGTCATAGAGACTGGAGAGCTGGAGAACTATCAACTCGGTATCTTCGATGAATCATCCTGTAAGCAGAATAATGAGACCAAGGATCCTAAACTTACCAAACTGGATTATCGTATCATTCATTCATTCTCCAAGAATTCCCGCCGCCCCATATCTGATGTGGCCGATGTGCTTGACGTATCTCCCAAGACCGTGAAAAGGAGACTTGCGAAGCTGGAGAAAGAGGGTTCTGTTGGCTCAGGCATTTACTGGCAGCCCACCATGACGAATGACATAATCACCTATCTTTCCATGACCATCAAGCCGGGTCAGAACATTAGAGAGATGTGGACCGATCTCAAGAATGAATATTCTACTAATTTCATAACACTTTACTCCTTCGGCAATCTGCCGGATTTCGTACTGGGTGTCTTCTGGACAAAGACCATGAGGCAGATGAATGAGATACAGCAATCCCTGAGAAAGGGAGGGGAGATCAGAT
>JAGLQE010000440.1 GCA_023137005.1 Thermoplasmata archaeon | reverse complement strand
ATAATATGGCAAAATGTCCACACTGTAAAAACCAGATAACATTGGATAATGTTAGAAAGGATGTAGCTGGCACCCTCAAGAAGGAGATCATGTACTCCTGCCCAATGTGTGAGTGTGTCCTAGGCTTCTCTTTATTTCATGTATAAATTCTTAATGCAGATGGAAGATCTGATTCCTACTTCAAATAGCCAAAGGCATGACATTCTTCCTGGCTTGTGGCCGGCTAAGCTCCCTCAATAATGAATCCATCAATCCCGTGAGTTGCTTCTTGAGCATCTCCTTGTGCTCTTCCTCGGCTTCTATCAGGTCCAGGAACACTCTCCTCACCCGGTGGTCGTCTATGTACCTTAGAGATGCGTAATAGAAATCCGCCACCTTCTGTTCGATCTCGATAGCGTATTTTAACGCGGTCACTGGCCCCTCCTTGAGGATCTTTTTAAGGTCTTTATCAAAGAAATCATGGGCTTTGAAATTCAAGAAATCCTTTTCATCCACTTTCTTCTCCTTCATTATTGTTTTCAGAATATTCAGGTGCTTCTCTTCCTCCGCAGATAGCTGTTTAAAGACCCTTTTACTGTCCTCGTCCTTGGCCAATTTACCAAGAAGACAGAAGAATTTTTGCCCATATTCCTCCAGCCTGGAGGCCTTGAACAGAATGGTTCTCATATTGTCATTATCTACGTCGAGCATTGGGATTACACCAACTTATTCAATTGCCGTCGATCACCTTATAAACATCGAAACAGGCCTCAATTTTGATAATGAGCGTTCCCAAAATTCTTATAATCTCGATACTTCCCAGTCTCAATGGATTATTCCGAGATTGCCGAGACCTATTCCAGGATAGAGGCCACTCGCAAACGTCTAGAGATGACGGAGATACTGGTGGAGCTTTTCAAAAAGACTCCTACAGACATCCTTTCCAGGGTTGTGTATCTCACTCAGGGGAAGCTGACCCCTGATTTCAAATCAATAGAGCTGGGGCTGGCCGAGAAGATGGCCCTGAAAGCGATCTATGAAGGCACGAGGGTGGATGAGGCCCTGATACAGGATAATTGGATGAAAGAGGGTGATCTCGGTAAAGTGGCCCATGAGGCTGTGAAGATGAAGAAACAGACCTCGCTTTTCTCCGAATCCCTTTCAGTGGAAGGAGTTTATGATTCCCTCATGAGCATCGCTCTCACTTCAGGGTCTGGCTCCCAGGATAAGAAGAAAAAGATATTTGCTAAATTACTGCATGATTCCACTGCCCTTGAAGCCAAATATCTGGCCCGGATGCTCAATGGCAAGCTCAGATTGGGCATCGCGGATATGACCATCGTGGATGCACTAGCTCAGACCTTTGGAGAGAAGGAAGACAAGGTCAAGGTAGAAAATGCCTACAATGTGTGCTCGGACCTGGGCAAGGTGGCCACTGTACTGGCCGAGGATGGCATGGAGGGTATGAAAGCCATCACCGTCGAGGTTGGAGTTCCTCTCAAGGCCATGCTATGTGAGAGATTGTCCAGTATACCGGATATTATAGAAAAATTAGGTAAATGTTCATTCGAATACAAGTACGATGGCTTGAGAATTCAAGCACATATCAAGAATGATAACAATGAAGAGGTCCAGGTAGAACTGTACACCAGACAACTGGAGAAGGTCACGGCCCAGTTCCCGGATGTCGTAGAGTCCCTGAAAACGACCTTCAAGGGTAAGGAG
>JAGLQE010000044.1 GCA_023137005.1 Thermoplasmata archaeon | reverse complement strand
GCTTCCCGGCGGGCGGAGGCAACTGCATTATCCAGTTCTTCTGAAGCATTGACCACCTTCATACCCTTGCCCCCGCCTCCTGCGGTGGCCTTGATCAGTACAGGGAATCCTATTCTCTCGCAGGCCTGTTGGATGGTCTCATCCTCTTCTCCAGTGAAACCTGGAATGACTGGTACACCTGCTTTTTTCATGGTGCGCTTAGCCTCTATTTTATCGCCCATGCCATGGATGACCTCGGCACTTGGCCCAATGAATATCAATCCTGCTTTGACACAGGCTTCAGCAAATTCCTCTCTCTCTGACAGGAACCCATAGCCCGGGTGAATTGCATCTGCTCCACTCATCTTGGCGATGTCCAGTATCTTCGGGATATTGAGATAGCTCTCTGATGGGGTAGGGTCTCCCAGAGGGTAGGCCTCGTCGGCTGTGTTAACATGCAATGCGCCCTCGTCAACATCTGAGTAAATGGCAACCGTCAGGATCCCCATCTCCTGGCAGGCATTGATCACTCTCATGGCTATCTCGCCTCTATTGGCTATAAGAACTTTTTGGATCATTCTTCATCCCTCCTCCATGCTGGCTTCTGCTTCTCAAGGAATGCCGATATGCCTTCCCGCCCCTCTTCCGATGCTCGCAGGTCGGCAATGAAATTGATGGATTCCTCTAGATATACACTATCATCATAGTATTTGTTCACAAGCTTCTTTGACTCCAATATGGACATAGGGCCACTGGTCCTGAACTGTGTGACCATCTCACCTATTGTGCCGTCCAGATCATGCACTGAACCATCTATCAATCCGATATCACAGGCATATGATGGATCAAACCTCTCACCGGTCATGAAAAGCTGTTTGGCCTTTTTGGTCCCGATGCGCTCGATCACCCACTTGGAAATAACTGCGGGAATGAGGCCCAGGTTCGTCTCGCTGAAGGAGAATTTTGCCTCGGGGGACGCATAGGCAAAGTCACAAACAGCTACAAGACCCAGTCCTCCTCCGAAAGCTGCTCCATTCACCCTGGCTATCGTGGGAAAAGGACATTTCTCTATTGCCTGGAACATCTCCGCCATCTTCTTCGCATCTTCAATGTTCTCGAAGCGGGAATATCCGGCCATCTTCTTCATCCAATTGAGATCGGCCCCTGCACAGAAACTTTTACCACTACCTGTGACAACTACAGCCAGTACATCTTTTTCAACCTTCAGCTTTACAAAGGCATCGGAAATCTCGGCTATCATAATATCATTGAAGGCATTGTGAACATCAGGCCTATTCAGCTCCACAGTTAAAATGCCATTATTCAAACCAAGTTTGACAAATTCATATTTCTTATCCAGAATCAAGGTCACCATCCCTCCTATAAGGCTCGAATGCCCTATTGAATCATCCCCAAGCTTGGGTTGAATTCAATAAGGGCTCAGTATCCTCACTATAAGGTGAGCATGGCCTGAGATGATAAGTATCTTTCGATGTATGGGTACGTCAATTGTCGATGTATTTTACATATTCTATTTCGCTTTAATGTTCAACAATAGTTGAAGTGATGATAAAACACATATACCCTCTCTTCCTTCCTCTCCTCGCGTGATTAGTATGGAAGAAAAGAAATCTAGTGCCCATGGTGTCCGCTGGGATCTGTCCGATCTCTATGCGAGTATCGATGACCCTAAGATAACCAGTGATACCAATGATATCAAACAGAGAGCCAGTTCATTTGAAAGCAAGTATCGGGATATGATAAAGCCGGGGTTGAGCCCGGGCCAGCTGTTCGAAGCAGTCAAGGACCTTGAGTCCATATATCAGGACGCTGTCAAGCCCCTGTATTTCGCCCACCTGACCTT
>JAGLQE010000439.1 GCA_023137005.1 Thermoplasmata archaeon | reverse complement strand
AGGCCAGTTCTATGATGAGAATGAGATAAAGGAGATGGCCGAGGAAATGTCCTTTACCTATGGCGAGGACAGTGGCAGAGGCTGGCGCAGGCTGGTCCCATCACCCAGGCCCGTAAGGATAGTTGAAGTGGGCACTATACGAGAACTGCTGGCCGAGGGAAGGATAATCATCGCCTGCGGAGGCGGAGGATTGCCCGTGGTAGAGCTGGAGAACGGGCAGCTGGATGGCGTGGAGGCTGTTATCGACAAGGATTTTGCATCCTCCAGACTGGCACAGCAGTTGGGAACCAAACTTTTCATTATATTGACGACCGTGGATAGAGTGTCCATCAATTTCGGAAAGCCAGACCAGAGGGAACTGGATACGATCACTCTTGATGTTGCCAAGCAGTATCTGGCAGACGGACATTTCCCGCCAGGCTCGATGGGCCCCAAGATGGAGGCGGCCATTGATTTCCTGGAGAATGGGGGCGAAGAGGTCATCATAACAGAGATCGGTCTACTTGAGGATGCGCTGGAAGGGAAGGCTGGGACTCATATAGTTCGTTAATTGTCGAAGTTTTTCACACTGTTATCAACCCAAAGCCTTAATTAATAAAGTACCAATCACGATTTGTATGAGCTTTGAACTTTCTGTAGTTACCAACACTCCTTTGTCGGGAATTGATGACTTGGAAGAGGCCTGCGAGATATTTCTTTCAAATATCGGATACCTGTCCAAAGGCTATGAATCACGGACCGGGGCCGAGAATGTGAGGGACAGTGTGCCCTTCCGTTTATTCGTCGATTGCCTTCTAAAGAGGAGGGACAAGGTATGGCTCATCGAGGAACTGGCCGAAGAGCTGGATACTTCCAAGCCCACGGTGTATCGTCATATTAACAAATTGAAGGCCATGGACCTTCTGGATTTCACCCAAGTGGAGATGGACAATCATTCTTACAAGAAGGGATATCGACTCAGGTACGACAACCTAGCCAAGTCCTGGAATTTCGTGGAGGCCCATGTCGGGGTGGCCATGGAGAATTATAGAAAAACAGTGGATCACATACAGAAGCTGGTCGAGCTGGAAAGGAGGAAATAAGGATGCCCAAGAAGAAGGAAGAAGAGATCGAGCCAGTAACATTGACCGTAGGTTCCCAGTACAGGATAAAATCCCTGGAATCGCGGGATGCCCCCCTCATCAGCCATGGGAAGTTCCTCGGATACACATCCATAGGCTCTGATGAAGGATTATGCATCGAGCTGGACGAGTCCTACAAGGATATGAGTGGACGGGTAAGGGTCATTCCCATGCACATGATAGTCTGCATTGACATTATCACGGCAAAAGAGAAGAAAGAAGATAAGAAGAAGCCCTCCAGCAATATGTTCGGGTGACCATGGCAGTTGAATTCAATAGTAGCAGTCTGGAAGCCAGGCTGTTGAGACTTTTGCAGAAAGCTTATCCTATAACGACCAAGGAGATCGAGCGAAAGCTCAGTATCTCGGAATCCAAGTTAAACCGCACACTGGCGATCCTCAAGACCAAGGGCCTGGTGGCAGTCCGTCCATTACCTGATAAGACCTATGTGGACCTGATAAGCCAGAACTTCAGATTTACAGGGAGAAATCCCAGTCAGCAGAAGAAGATCAAGCATAAAAGGGCAAAGAAACCAGGAGAGATCGAGGAATATGATGGTCCCATGTACGGTTAAAGATATGAATTACCTTGTAAAACATAAGGCGCATTGCCTGTATGGCCATGTGGAGGTCCATCTATGAAGACCCGTCCCATCAAGGATTGGCTCTTCTTCGCTTTCATCGCTCTTGGAATTGCTTGCTCTCTGATTCTGCCATTGACCATCATGACCTACCTGGACTATGCCGAGTCTGGCTATGGGTTGGAGGCCGAAGTTGATGGCTACACAATTGGGTCAAATGATAATGTTCAGCTAATGCTGGAACTGACAAATCCTGGAAAACTGAAAATACAGATAACTGGCATCCAATGGAACTTGGCCGGCTCTGATGAATGGTTTACTGGAAGCATACCTGGTGAGATATATGATATCGAAGGAGGATCATCAGAGGATATAATCTTCATTTTCTCAATACCCAATCAGGCGGTCAGTGACAGTCTTTTATCAGGCCAGGTCGAATATGAATTACAGATAGAGATATACATCCCATACCGGGATGCTTACACCACTTTCATCCAGTCTGGATCAGCGGGGGTGGTTTGAATGCGAGAACAAAGTGATTGCATTCGGAACTTCGAAACGAGTTCGAAGCTTCATATGTGCGAACAGAGTTCTCACATACGAAAGCTCGAGGGAATCGAGAGGTTCGGAATGCCCGATATACAGGATGAGGCCACCGAGGAAAAGCTGAAGGAGATGGGTGATACCTGGAGCATCCAGGATGAGCAGATAGAGTCTCTCGATCCTTTGAAATACAGCTCCTGGCCATGGTTGATCCTGAAAGGAGTTTTCGGGGTAATAATACTCACCACCATCTACCTGATCTATAATCTGGTCGAGATACCCTGGACGATCGGGGAGAATTTCTACGGGATGTGGGTGTTTGCCGGTATTCCCTTCTTCGTGGCATTCGTGCTTGGCATGACATTCGAGAGTGGTGTTAAGGCACTGGCCTTCGCCCTCACGGTGGGCATGATATCCCTCGTTCTTCTGGTCATCCTCCTCCATCTGCCCTATAATATGGAGCTTTTCGACAGTTCTGGTGGGGGGCAGTCCACATATCTGTGGTGGTATATTCTATTGTCTTTCATTAATCTAATTTCTCTTGTGCCAGTTGGGGCCGTGCTGGCATCCTCCACGAATGTGTTTGAATGAATTATCAGAGTGAGGAATGAAATGGAATTCAAACTGAGAGGAGCCAGGGAAGGGGACGTCGCTCTACTCTTCCAGATCAACAGGGATGCGTACAAGTCCTATGTTGAGCAGATATGGGGGTGGGATGATGATTATCAATCTGAATATTTTAGAAAGAACATGGTCCTGGAGAATATCCAGATCATCGAGTTTGGAGAGGAAATAGTTGGCTTCATTAGCATTGATATGAGAGAGGACCTGATCTTCATACAGTCCATCGCTATCCTTGCGGATCACAGGTCCAAGGGCATCGGGGCCACTGTTATCAAGACAACCATTGATAGGTCGGATGAACTGCAACTCCCCACCCATCTACAAGTTATGAAGAAGAATCCTCGAGCCAGGGAATTATATGAGAGAATGGGCTTCAAGGTATATGGTGAGAATGAGACGCATTACAAACTTAAGAGAATGCCAGATCTGAAAAGGAGGGCTTCATTTTGAGAATGACCACGCGTTTACTACTGATCAAAAATATGATCGGCATCATGCCCATCACCCTCTATCTGATATTCTGGGGACTGGTCACTCTTTCTCAACTCAATCTATTTGTTTTCTTTTTAGCATTTCTCATCTTCATGCTGGTCTTTGCTATTTTCTCGGCAGTGAGGCTGAAGATAAGTATAATGCGAGATACACGCGACCACCGTCTGAGGCCCGTCAAGAGTATCTACAAAAAGGCATCGAGGACCAATATCTACGGCTACCTGATATTCTATCCAATGATGCTCATCACCATGTCTGGCTCTGATTCTGTAATTGGTGGCTTGCTACTCCTGGGAGCTTGTATATTGGCAATTCCTCTGCTCGTCAGGATACTGAAATTGAAAAAGGAGTATGAACACCTGAAGGCCCAGATGGCCATCGGCAAGATAAGGTGTAAGAACTGCAAGGTCTCCCTATTCTACCATCCTCAATATAAGCAATGGGTATGTTACAAATGCGGGGTCAGATATTGACGGAAGATAAAGTGGAGATCGACATAGACCCTGGCTATTACCAGGAGATCATCGCGGCCATTCTGGCTGGAGACATCAAGACGAAGAAT
>JAGLQE010000438.1 GCA_023137005.1 Thermoplasmata archaeon | reverse complement strand
AATGACCTTTCCTGTTATAGTGATTCAAGAAAAATCCCTGCCCATCTTGGATGAGTTCGGGATAAAATATGAAGATGCTGGTAATGGTTATTTCACAGCAGATTCAATAGAGGCGACAAGCAAGCTGTGCGCTGGTTGTATGTCTGCAGGTGCGAAAATGTTCAATACCATGTCTGTAGAGGATGTTTTGATCCGGGATATTGATGATGTTCGCAGAGTGTCTGGCTTCGTGATAACCTGGAGTGCGGTGGAAATGGCTGGTTTGCACGTTGATCCTCTGTCCATAGGTGCGAAAGTATGTGTCGATGCCACAGGTCATCCTACAGAGGTTTGTAAGGTCGTGATCAAAAAGGCAGGTAGATTGAACACACCTAATGGAGATCTAGAGGGTGAGAAATCCATGTGGGCCGAGATTGGAGAACAAACAGTTATCGAGAATACCAAAGAGGTTTACCCTGGCCTGTATGTCGCTGGCATGGCATCGAACGCGGTCTATGGTGCTCCACGTATGGGGCCAATCTTTGGTGGTATGCTACTATCTGGAAAGAAAGTGGCTGATATAATCCTAAAAGAACTGGATAGATTAGACAACTCTCCACATAAGCATGGGTAAGATTATATCCCTTAACCCCAATATCCAATTATGGATTGGTGGACCGCTGTCGTCATCGGCATTGTTCAGGGTATTACGGAATGGCTCCCGGTGTCAAGTAGTGGCCAGTCTTCCATTATACTTGTGAACGGCTTCAATCTCGACCCCAGGATGGCCATAACTCTGGGACTGGCAGTGCATATTGGAACTGCATTGGCAGTGGTCGCGAAGTATCCGAAGGACCTATTGGCCATGGCTGATTTTTCTGGTGGAAAAATCCCGAAGTTCTACTGGGCTGTCACCATCATTGCCCTGATATGCGCCCTGCCCTTTCTTTTAATATTGGAGGCCACCTTCGAAAGCAATTTATGGACAGGTGAGACCATAACGATCTTCGTGGGACTGGCCCTCATCGTCACCGGGCTGATAATTCGTGAGCAATACCGTAGAAAACCCAAGAAACTCTCAAAAGCAGGATGGAAGGATTATATGATCCTGGGACTGGCTCAGGGATTTGCTATTCTTCCTGGTATATCCAGGTCCGGCATGACGGTGTCCGCACTCCTGATGAGGGATTATGAAAAATCAGCTAGTATGAAATTCTCCTTCATGCTATCAGTGCCGGTGTCCTTCGCGGCTGCCGGGTATTTCATAGTGTTCGGAGATATGGCATCGATCGGCCTCGGCCCCTATATTGTCGCGGGCTTATTCGCCTTCGTCTTCGGCTATTACACAATGGAGATATTGCTAAGAATGGCCAAGCAGATAAATTTCTCCATGTTCTGCATAGTCTTTGGATTGATAGCCGTGATCATACCATCTTTCTTCTGGCTACTAGAATGATCCAATGAGGGCTCCCCAACCCTAAAGGGGAAGAACCAAATGGGTTCTTCTTGAACAGTAATCAATCATTTTTTAAAATGGATGATTACTGTCGTGGGGTATCCTCTTTGTTAATTCATTAATTCTAGCGAGGAATATGAGCCCTTATTGAATTCATCCCAAGCCATACCGCATACACCGCCCTGTATCCGCAAGCCTAAAGGCTGCGGTATTAGGGCTTGGGGATGATCCAATATAATTGTCATTGATCGTCATTAGGGGATCTAAAAGATGGAATTCAAGCCAGCTTCTCGCCCTTGATCTTGCTGACCTTGCCCCATCTCTTGCTGGGGAAGAACATGAGATTGTTGAAACCATCGCGCCAGGTGTTTAATTTCACTTCTCCCTTGCGCGGGCTATATATGATAGGGATCTCCAGGTACTTGACCTTCTCATGAGCCTCTATCTTGATCTCCTCTGAAAAGGCCATCTCATTGCTGGTCATATTGAGCTTTGCCAAAACAGCCCGTCTGAACACCCACATGCCAGTTTGGGAATCCGCGGTCTTGAAACCAAAGCACACTCTGGCTCCTATATTGAGCATCTTGTTTCCCAGCCTGTGCTTGCCATTCATGGCCTCTTTGTTGAGCTTTGTGAGGCGGTCACCGGAGATAAAATCCAGATTTTGCTCTTTAAGGATGCTTATGAACTTGGGTATGTCACCCGCTGGGTAGGTGCAATCAGCATCCAGCGTCGCGATGAAAATACCCTTGGCCTGCTTGAAGCCGGATTTATACGCTCTGCCATAGCCTCTTTTGGGCTCGTCAATGACCCTGGCTCCCTTGGATACCGCGATCTCCCTTGTTTTGTCCTTGGAGTTGGTGTCCACTATCATGACCTCGTATCTCATATCCTTCAAGGCTAGATTGATGGCATCCATGACCTCGCCGATGGATTCCTCTTCGTTCATTGTGGGTATGACAACAGATATCTCGGGCCCCTCGTTCATAACAAGGCTTAATATGAGGGGGATTAAAAGTGTTTTTATCGTACTTAGTCATGAAAGCCATATTCTGGGAAGAGTAAAGTTAATGTACACGTTCAATATTTGCCATGATGGATGACGGACAGTTATCACGTGTTGATATATTCCGTTTCAGACGGACAAATGTCATATGCTGATATGTTCCGTTTACAAAATGCGGTAGTAACTCAGTTGGGAGAGTGCAAGACTGAAGATCTTGAAGTCGCTGGTTCGAGTCCGGCCTACCGCATGTTTTTTTAAGATGCGACTTTACCAATAGAACCTACGCATCTTTTTTATCAAACGAGTTTATTTCATGTCCAGGTAATTAGTTTGATTCGATTTTGCTAGTTTAGGTAGGCCGTCCTTGATCGAGCGAGTAGCATATCTAAAACACAGCCAGTCCTTTATCCACTGTACCAATATTCCCCTCTCTATATATGTATAATAATTATCTATTAAGTATAATATCTATACAAACCTTTATAATATATAAGTAATTGTCCGGCTTTACTTTGGGGAGATAGATATAGAATTCCTAAAGAACAACGAACAAAAAAGGATTGATTGAAATGGACGAATACGAACCAAGATCAAGAGTAGAATTTGAGACAGTAGCCAGCGAGAAAGTGAATTTCGGAAGGAACAACTTTCTAGAGATAGCGAGAAAGCGAGCAAAGACCGATGATGGAGAGAACGAGTTCATCTCCGTTTCCAGGGGATACTACCTCCCAGATGGAAGTGAGAGGTTCAAGAAATCGCTCACCATACCTGATGACGAAGAGATCAGAAGCTTTGTGGCTGATAAAATAAAGACTATGTAGATTGGATTAAATTCCAATCTACATCTTTTATTTTTTATTCAATAAACAATAACAGAAGGGATATTAATGGCCAAAGGCGAAAACCCAGAAGGATTTTTCAATGTGAGGATGATAATAACCATAGTCCTGGCGATAGTGATAATCGCATCTGGAGTCCTTGGTTATAACTATTTATCCAACTCCCAAGATGAGTTCCCAGGACCTGAAGTGGTAGCCAAGATGGGAGACCAGGTGGCTATCAATTATACTGGTTCCTTCGAAGATGGGACTGTTTTTGACACATCCATGATAGATGTGGCCGAGGATGATGTGATATATCCAAAGGCACTATCATTTTCTGAGAAACTGGCCTATCAGCCTCTCATATTCACCATAGGAAGTGGAGAGGTCATCAAGGGCTTTGATAACGGCGCTCTGAATCTAGGTGTCGGCCAGACCATTACAATAACCGTCCCTCCAGAAGATGGGTACGGAGATCCTGATCCAAACCTTATAGTGGAGATAGACCTGGTGGATAAGTTGCCACTGTTCACCGCTAGCATGAACATCACGGATTTCGAGAACACGTATTTCCTTAATGCCGTGGTCGGAACAACCGTCGTGGAAGAGAACTGGGGATGGGATGCTACTGTTTATTTTGTCAATGAGGACACTAAGCAGGTAACACTCAAGCATGAGCCAAAGATCGGAGATATCATAGATTATAATGGAGCATGGGAATCCGAGGTCATCGATATAGACAGCTCGACCAATGGCGGAGAGATAACCATCAGGCACCTTCTCAAGGATTCTGACGCGAACAAGATCTACCATGAGAGTGAGTATGGCCCCTTCATCGTGGTCGATGTTGATAATGACGCTGGAATAGCCACAATTGATTATAACAGGGAAGTTGTTGGAAAGACCCTGATATTCAAGATCACCCTCGAGGACATCATAGAAGATGTCACTATTTCACCTAGTTGATCGATGAGAACACCACTAGCTCAATGAACGAAAGCCAATAGCCCAGTCCTATCTGGACCGGGTCTTATTATAGATATCAATTACATCAGTGTAGACCTTGACCAGCTTCTTGCCACTCTCAAGATTGTTGAACTTATTGGCTATGGCCACTGTATCGGGCTTCAATGATTCTCTATTCTTCAATGTCTTGATCATCTGACTGGCGCAATTCCCCGGGTCATTCTTGAACAGGTGTCCATTTACCCCATCATTGATTATATCGGGGACCACCCTGTGATCCAATCCCGCCACGGGCAACCCCATTGCCAGGGCCTCTATCATCACGATGCCCAGAGTCTCGAAGGGAGAGGCCAATACGAAGGCATCGCCGGCCGCATAGTACTGGGGCAATGTCTCATCCGATACGAAGCCAGTGAACTTCACAATATCATCCAATTTCAAATCTCTGGCCATACCTTCATAATATTCCTTTGCAGGACCAGAACCAACCACCAATAACTTGACATCCGGTCTTTCTTTCCTTACCTGGGGGAGGGCTTTGAATATCAATTCCAGATTCTTTTCCCGTGAAACACGGCCAACATGCACCAGGACCTCCGAGTCTGTAAAACCAAGGTCCTCTCTTATTCCAGAGCCATTGACCGAGGGATTGAATCGCTTGGCATCGATGCCAGGGGCCACAACACTGGAGTATCTCATATTGGGCGCCTTCTCCTTCAGTTCCTTCATGGCCGCATTGCTGGGGGTTATGACACCGTCACTTCGTCCTATGAGGACTTTGAGATATATCCAAGAAAGATATACCATCAGATCCTCATCTATATTGACTGGATAATATTCCTGGACCTCTGTGACCCAGGTATGAAAATTGAGGATGCATGGGATATCAGTGAGGTTGGAGGCGAACATGGCCTTCAATGCCATGAATGCGATGCCGTGATTGTGAAGTATATCGATATCATGCTCCAGGATCATGTCTGTCTTCCACTTTGATGGGGCGATGGCCAGCTTATAATCCGGATACTGCTTGAACACCCTACCCTTGAAAAGGAATACCCTATCGTCATCAGGTGATACCCCAGTCCTATCGCCGGGTGCGAAGATGAATACATCGTGGCCCAACTGCTCCAGGCTCTCCCTGAACTTGATTATCGAGGTCACGGTCCCGTCATGGGTCGGTAGCCAGGCATCCGTGAACATGCCTATTCTCATGTTCCACCTCCCTTTGATAGCCCCAGGAAAAGGATGTGAGGGCCTTCCATGCTCTGGCCCCTTTCCGCAGCCTGCACAATGGCCAACTGCAATTGAGCCCTGGCCTCGGCAATGGCAGCCTTGACTCCCAAACCCCGGCTCAGATAGCATGCTATGAGGGTGGAATAAGAGCATCCAGTCCCTCTGAATGACCCTGGGACCCTCTTTCCAGGATACCTGTGGAATTCATTACCATCAAATAAAGTGTCAATGACCTCTTCACCTTCTAAATGCCCGCCTTTCAAAAGGACATGATCGGCCCCCATGATATTCAATTTCCAACATGCCTCTTCGATATCGTGCTGATCCTGGATCTTTGATCCTGTCAGGGTTTCGGCCTCCGGGATATTGGGCGTCAGGAGCGTGGAGATCGGGATCACCGATCCCTTGAAAGCCGGAAGAAGATCCTCTTTTACTAGAGAGAAAGCACTGGATGAGCTCAGTACTGGATCCACCACTATTGGAATATCTGGCATTCCTTTCAAGCTCTCAACAACAGCACCCACTACCTCGTGGCTGTGTAATAGCCCGATCTTCATGGCTCCGGGGCCCATTGTCAGGGC
>JAGLQE010000437.1 GCA_023137005.1 Thermoplasmata archaeon | reverse complement strand
CAGCCAGCATTTCACCACGATCTCCAGTGACTAGGACAATGTCAGGCTCAATCCTTTTGAATGCAGTAGCCATTCCCTTTATACACTCACCGATGGAACTGACCATTGCAGCATTGCTGTCCTCGGCCGGTAGATCTTCTATTGTAGCTCCAATATTGAAATCATCCATTCTTATCTCGTCGATAGTATGACCGAATTCTTCAGATAGATGCATGGAAGAGACCACTAATGTTTCTTCAAGAGTTAGACTGTCCTTGATGGCTCGAAGGAGTGGCCTGAGAACCCCGTATTCGGCCCGTGTTCCTGTTATAACGGCAATTTTTCTTACCATTCTACATCATCCATCAAAATTAACTCGTCTCTTTTTATATCTTTTTTTGCAACTTTTCCAATTATTTCATCCATGTGCTTTGGAGATAAGCCTGTTCCAGGTCTCTTTACATCCAAAACATCCTCTGTGAATACTGTCCCTTTTGAAATATCTATCCTGGCAACAATACTTCTTCTTGCGACTTTCTTTATTCCAATTTCTTCAAGTGTTGGCTCTTTTATTTCATGCCCCAGAGACAACTCTGTTGTTCTAATTGCATCGACCATTTGTTTTAGTTCAACTGGCTCCAATGATGCCCTATGATCTGGCCCGAGCATATTGTTATCCAATGTGAAATGTTTTTCTATTACACATGCGCCTAATGCAACTGCGATAATAGGAGCATATATTCCTCTGCTGTGGTCTGAATACCCCACTATGCAATCGAATGAGTTCTTTAAAGTAGTGATTACTCGTAAGTTTAGTTCTTCCATCTTAGCTGGATAAGATGTAATACAATGTAAAATCACAATATCTTCCGCTCCCCCTACCTTTAAAATTTGGATCGCCTCTTCAACCTCCTCTAGTACTGCCATCCCTGTAGAGATTATTATTGGTTTTCTTTTTTCGGCTATGTATCTTAATAATGGGAAATTGGTTATTTCACCAGATCCTATTTTAAAAGCAGGGATGTCTAAATGCTCTAGAATGTCCACGCTCTCTTTGTCATAAGGTGTAGAAAGAAAGATAATTCCCTTATCTTTTGCATATTCAGCCAATGTTTGGAAATCCTTTTCTGTGAGTTCCAATTTCTTCACCATATCATACTGGCTTCCTTTCCCTGTGGTTTCTTTCT
Organism: Thermoplasmata archaeon; assembly: GCA_023137005.1. Taxonomy (GTDB): domain Archaea; phylum Thermoplasmatota; class Thermoplasmata; order SG8-5; family JAGLSY01; genus JAGLSY01. The sequence goes on along the minus strand of JAGLQE010000437.1, from coordinate 3,408 downwards.
GGTATTCGGCCTTTTCAGCATTTTGAGATATAGTAGAGTCTGTTTTAAATGTCTGGAATTTCACAGCATCGGCACCAGCTTCTATTGCTATATCGATCAGATCTTTTGCCAGCTCTACTTTTCCATTGTGATTTACACCAGCTTCAGCTATAATAAAACAGGGCTCGTCATCGCCAACCATTTTGTCGGAAATTTTAATTTTAGCCATTACTGCTCCTCCAGAGCCAATTCTTTATGACTCTAAAATATCTTTAATTATATTAAATAATGTATTAAGGCTCATTTTTTCTTTTCTAAAAGATTGGATGATATGATACATTCAGCAATTAATAGATCATGATCATCATTGATATCAATAGAACTTATCTCATCCATAAAAACTCCTTTGACCTCTCCAGCAAATATTGGACATACGGGATCGGTTTCTTTCAAATTATTATAATAGTCTATTTTGGTAATAAATAAAGATGCATTGATGTAGTAAAGTGGAGGAACATCTTGTCTTCTCAGAGATCGATTTGTTAAGTCTAAAAAAGGCGATAATAAACCGTCTTCTTGCTGCATCATGAAATACGGATGATGTTTGACCTCTGCTACACCTATCACAGCATCACAATCCAAAATTTTTTCAATTCCAGAATCTATATGCAAAGAAGTTCTGAAAGGGGAAGTGGGTTGCAGAAAAACAACAATGTCTGGGGAGTAGTTATGTTTCTCTATTAAGAATTTAAGAGTATGAAGTATGACTGATAAAGATGTTGAAGTATCTTCTGCAATATTCTTTGGTCTTATAAAAGGGGTTTCAGCACCATATTCATTGGCAACATTAGCTATATTTTGATCATCTGTAGAAACAATCACACGGTCTATATATTTTGATCCTAGTGCTTCCTGTATGGTGTATGAAATTAATGGTTTCCCTCCAAGGTCTTTAATATTCTTGCCGGGTATCGATTTTGAACCACCTCTCGCAGGTATTATCGCAAGAACCAAATTTTCATTGTACATATCAATCCCATCTGAGCTATTTAACAGCGATATTTATTTTGTATTTTCTCTATTGATGATTTCTTTTCTCATGCCACATAACCTACACATTTTTATCTCGTGTGATCTGCCTTCTCTGTGTAGTTTCCTTAATGCTTCCAGTTTCTCACCCTTCCATATTTCCTCAAGTGAGATGTCGTGAGCATTTCCTAATACCATTAATTTTTCAGTGGCTCCCTTCATTCCCCTGCAACATGGTAGAACATCTCCATCGGCTAATACTAGTAATCGTTGCCATATCTGTCCACAGGCCCAGTTATCCAAAGGTGTTGGGTCCTCCTCATTTGCCTCCCAGTCCAGCATATCCTCAATGGCTATATTCTCGACAATCGCGCCCCAGAATTTAATGTACTCATCAATCTGATGATGGTTCCTTGGTGTATCGACCATCTGGACCCTGACAACGGGTTTGGTCAATCCCATTTCTTTCTTGAGATCTTGAAGGCGCTGGATATTGGTCAACATGGTCTCAAAATTCCCTCCTATTCTAACAGATTCGTAAACATCCTTTGAGTAACCGTCAACAGAGCAGATAATCTTATCAAGGCCAGCATCTATAAGAGCCTTTGCAGTATCCTCAAAAAGCAGGTTGGCATTCGTATTGAACATTACTTCAAGAACACCTTTTTCCTTGGCATATTTTACCAAGTCTGGCATTCTCTTGTCCAAAAGAGGTTCTCCACGATATTGGGTTTTAATGGCACACAGGCCTTTTTTTGTACCTTCATCTATTACCTTTTTAAACAAATCTGTGTCCATTTTTTCAGGGGCAGGTGGGTCAAATGACTGAAAACACATAAAGCATTTTAGATTGCAACTAGTATTGACCTCGAGGTCCACATGCATTGGAAAATCCTCTACAATATAATCTTGGGGATTCTCATTCCATCGTCTTCTGTATTCCTTGTATTCTGCACTTTGATCCTCGGTCGTCTTGACCTTCAGATGAAATGTTTGGTCAACTCCTACTTCAGCCATATTCACACATCCTCATTACCGTTACATTGAATAGATTTTCTCTTTTATCTTTTTTATCTCCACCAGATTTTTGCGATAGTACTCATCAATCTGACTTTTGACATTGTCATCCAAATCCCTCTGTACACATTTCTGATTGATATTTAGCACATCCGGGTTATCACCAAGATATCTCATTACATCATAGAGGTCAAGCACCTTGGCAAAGGGTACATTGGAATAAATATTGTTGATAAATTCATAATCCTCGGGATAATCCATGGTAAACCTGTAGTCTGGCCTATTGAGTTCATCTTTGATATGAATTGTCTCTATATCAAATATTTCAGGCCTGTTGATAAGGTATCCCCATATTTCTGTGTCTATGATTGTTTTGATCTCGCAAACGGTCTCCAGTGCCTTGACTCTCAAAGCATATGTTGCAGCCCCTAGCGGCAATCCATCCAGCTTGATGAAATCATACTTGTTTTCCTTTGCCAATTTGACAATTTCATTGGAATATTTGATTGTTAAAAGTGGGTTATCTGCTGTAATGCCTAAAAAATAATCTAAATCATATTCTTCAGCAGCGTCCAGAAGCCTTTGGAGAACATCATCCTCATCTCCTGTGAAATGCTTTATATCATTTCTATGGGCTATATCGACAAGCTCCTTATCTTGAGGATTGGTGGATGTACATAGCACAATATCCGAAATCCCTTCTATCTCCTTTATCCTGTCTATCAGCCTCTCCACGGCACTCCTTCCATTCAGGTCTTTGATGACCTTTAGAGGCAACCTGGAGGACTTGAGCCTGGCGGTTATGAGGAATCCGATTTTCATTATTTTCCCTTCTCCACTTTCTTAACATGGGTAAATTCATCAAGGTCAAGCTTTTTGAATTTGTAATCCACCTTGCTGAAATCAATGATCTCGTCTGCTTCGATATTTATTTGCGCCTTCTGGCCTACTAGCAATAAAAACTGGTTCTGTTTTAATGTGCTTTCCTCTTCTGTTCTCTTGAACCAGAGTTTATCGGAGGTGAGGGTCTCACCAGCCTTTATTGGAACCCTGGCAACAATCGCCTTCTTCATAGGTCCAACATTACCATACTTCTTTTCCGGTTCTGACATGGTCATTCTTCCGGATCCGTAAACCTCAAAGGCCAGTTTCATTAATTTTTTGATTATTAACATCTTTTCTCTGCCAACTGCAGCATGAAAATCAATTCTCTCAACTCCATGTTCTGGAGTATAATGCTTCTCGAGAATTGGAACTCCCAATGAGGCAGCCATAACGCTGACCATTTCATTATGGGGGTCATCATATGCAGTGTGATCTGCATAACCTACTGGCAGACCACAAATATCCTTGATCTTCATCATTTTTGAAAGATTTATATCG
>JAGLQE010000436.1 GCA_023137005.1 Thermoplasmata archaeon | reverse complement strand
TTTTGACCTTGAAAGCAATATCCTTTATCTCGTGCAAGCGCTCAATCACCTCACCAGATTCTTCCTTGGTAGATGAATCCTGGGCCTTGAGTATCTTGGATGATTGTCGAGTACGTCCAGTGAAGAAGAGCATGATATCATCCTCCATTCGCATTCTCACTTCCTTGGGAACGTGGAGAGGTTCGATAATGGTCTCGTTCTTCTCGAATCTTATGAAATTGAGGCCGCCAAAGGCTGAAGCATACTCGTCTTGCTTTCCGATAGGTAATTTCAATTTATTGTATTCGATATCATAGGCCATCTCGGCCAGTTCCTGCTTGCTCATCTTCATGTGCTCCAGGTGATTTATCGTATTGATGATATTGACCGTGACCGCGCCCGAAGAACCAAGGCCAGTGCCCGGTGGGATCTCGGATGCCATGAGTAGGTTAAGTCCTCTCTGAACATGAAGGTGTTTCAACACGGCAACAGGTATGTCCAGCCCCTCACCGTATTTGAGGGAATAACAATTCTTCACCGTGTGGTTGAGCTGCAGGTCCGCAGAGATTATCTGGATACGATTATCCTGCCTAAGCTCCAGTATGGTATAGAAATACTTGTTTATGGCCGCGCTGACCACGACTCCCCCATACTTTTCATAATACGAGGCCAGGTCTGTTCCTCCGCCTCCGAAACTTATCCTAACAGGTGCTCTACCAACCAAGGTCATTCAATACACTCCTTGCCAATTCCAGCCTTTCGGGCGTGCCTATGTCGTAGAAACGCTGGCTTGTCTTTAATCCAAACAGGCGGCCATTATTTATTAATTTCGGGAAGACCTCCATCTCCAGGGAATAATTATCCTTTTTGCAGATCTTGAGTATCTTCTTATCGAATACTGATAGGCCAGCTTCCACTCCCGTCATCTCTGGAAGGGATGTGAGTTTGCTGTAGAGCAGCACTTGACCATGATCATCTATGATCGCATTCTTATTGGCTACCTTCTCATGATTATCGTAGATCGTGATAAATCCAAGGCATTTCTGCTTGTGAAATCCCTCATCCAGAAGTGTTGGGTCAATGGGCAGGATGGTGTCGCCGTTCGTTAGATAGAACACATCATCCAGCTTGTCCTCGGCCAATGCCAATGCGCCCCCGGTGCCCAGAGGCTCGGGTTCGGTGGAATATTCTATCTGAACTCCAAACTTTGAGCCGTCCCCGAAATGATCCTCAATGACCTCATGAAGATGACTGGTCAGAAAAAGGAAACGTGTGATACCATAATGCTTGAACTGAGATACCTGGATCTCCAGAAATGGCCGATCGCCGATGGGCATCATGGATTTGGGAATGTCCTTGGAAACATCCTTCAGACGGGTTCCCAGACCCCCGCACAAGATCACGACCTGCTCCACTTTTCCCCCACTCATGATATCCCTCTAATGCCCCTCATAAACATAGGGATTGGCCAGTAGCCAGCGGACTGTTCTCCGGACCGTTTGTTCGATATTGTTCTTGGGCTCCCATCCCAATGCCTGTAATTTGGATATGTCCAGTTGGACAAGCGGAGAATCACCGACCCAGCCCCTGGTCCCACCAGTGTAATTGAATTTCACATTCTCCAGCCCCATCTCGTCGGTCACATACCCGGCCAATGTGGTGACCTCGACATTCTCCGAGTTTCCAATATTATAAAGATTGACCTGGCCCTTGGCTTTCTCGAAAGCCAAGATGAACCCATCCACGCAATCATCCACATGGCAGTAGGATTTTCTTGAGGTTCCATCACCAATTATCTCCATCTGGCTCGGGTCGGCCTTCAATTTCTTCACGAAATCGTAAGTCACCCCATGAGGGTGCCTCTCACCCTGGATCGAAACAAATCGGAACATCCATGTCTGGAAACCATAGGCCTCGCAGAATGATTCGATGAATCCCTCGCATGATAGCTTTGAAGCCCCGTAGAACGAGGTTTGCCTTGGGTGGTAGGTCTCGGGTGTGGGAAATACATCTGGCTCCCCATAGACCGCGGCTGTTGATGAGAAAAGAATTTTAGAAATATCATTGATCCGCATGGCCTCCAGGACATTGTGAGTGACCAGGACATTTCTCTCCAGGTCGCGGAAATTGTCATCCAATCCCCCTCGCACATCCGCATTGGCCGCAAGGTGGAACACTGCTTCCTGGCCCTGGAAGACCTGCTTGGTCCTCTCAAGATCCTTGAGATCGAACTTCTCGAGTTTGAAATTAGGGTTGCTATCGTGATGGCTCACATATTCTGGAAAACCAGTGGTCATATTGTCTATGACTGTTACTTCATGACCTTGCGACAATAGCCTATCAACGATGTGGCTACCTATGAATCCTGCGCCCCCGGTTACGATGTATTTCATATATTATCCAAGGGTTTGAATTGGAAATATATTATTAAATGTATCGGAATGAGATCATGAGCATCTATGCCTAATTGTCAAATTGGACTATTTATCGATCTTCTCATCTGTTTCTAATCAGTTTCTGGTTCTGAGACCGCTTCAGGTTTCTTACGTTTGAAGAACAAGAGACTTAGAATGATTATAACCGCCATTAAAAGAAGAATCCACCAATAATCACCGATATTATCATCCGGGATCTCATCAACGGTGTCTAAGATCGTAGTGAATGAGAAGGAATATTCTGGGTCTAGGTAATTTCCATTATGATCTGTCGCATTTGTTCCTAATGTTATCGTATATGTCGTATTATAACTGAGATCTTCAGAGAGGATTATTATAAGAGCCGTATCATTGAGCCATTGATAGTTAGAAACATTAATGAAAGGGTCAAATAACAGTGCATTTTCAACAGAGATCGTGTCCATGTCCTCGTTGAATGTTATCTGAATTGTAGTGTTCAGGACTATTTCCTCAGAGCCATGTGCTGGTATCGTGGAGATAATCACGGGCCCTGTGGAGTCCATATTAAAAGTGTATGACCTTGTCAAATTATTGCCAATCGTGTCATTTGCCGCAATATCAATATTATAAACACCATCAGTCCAGCCTGCAGTATTAATATCAAAGGGTGATGATAGGACAATAAATGGATTGCCATTAATCGCATATGAGACAGTATCCAGATGAGGGTCTGTAATAACAAAATCAAGGGTCACAGAATCGTTAATTACTGAATTGTTCATTGGCGTATTAACGATCATGTTCGGACTTGTAGCATCCCAGATAAGCTCAAATTCATCGTATGCTGTATTGCCAGCAATGTCAGCAGCGGTTAATCGAATGATGTATGTTCCATCTGTATCCGCACTCAGATAGGTGTCTTGTGTATTTGGAGTTCCAAAGGCCATTGTCCCAGGTCCAGATTCTTGTGTCCAAAGGTATGAATCAATACCCGATGTTACATCATTTGAAGTAGCATTTTGCATATATTGATCATTAGCTATTGCATCTGTGCCAGCATCCACGATCGGTGGAGTAGTATCTATCATGAATTCATAGATCTTTAAAGCTGTATTTCCTGTATCATCGATCGCATGGACCTCGACGATATAAGTTCCATCAGACCAGCCGGTTGTGTCGATATCATATGTAGGATCAAGGGATTGATTGGAACCACCGTTGAGAGAGTAATTAACGGCATTGATATTATCATCGATAACATCTATATCAATAATTGTACCAGGAAGTACAATGGTATCATTGGCAGGGGAATTCAGTACTATTTCCGGATCTGCTGAATTGATTGTGAATCCATAGATCTTTACAGCCGTATTTCCAGCATCATCAATTGCATGAACCTCAACAATATAAGTTCCATAAACCCACCCGGTTGTATCGATATCATATGAAGGGACGAGGGATTGATTGGAACCGCCGTTGAGAGAGTAATTAACGGCATTGATATTATCATCGATAACATCAATGTCAATGATTGTGCCGGGGAGTATTATTGTATTATTGGCAGGGGAATTGAGAATTATTTCCGGGCTTGTTGAATCAATAATAAAATCGTATGACCTTGAGACACTATTATTCACAGTATCATTAGCATGGACCTCTATCACATGCGATCCATCGATCCAGCCAATGGTAGATACATTATAAGGTGAGGGGAAGCTTGTATTTGTCCCACCATTGACAGAATAATTCACTTCATACAAATTCGTATCTATAACATCGAGATCCAGAAATGTACCTGCCGTAATGATGGAATTATTTACCGGTGAATTTAGTGTGATGATCGGAGGGGGGTCTATTGTGAACCCATAGATCTCAATGCCAGTATTGCCTGCCATATCTATTGCATGAACCTCTATAGAATAGGTAGTAGCAGGCCACCCTGTCATATCAATTTGATAATTGATCAGAAAAGATTGATCGGCTCCACCATCCACAGAGTAATTAGCAGCTTGAAGATCGTGGTTGCTATCTGAGATCTCAAAATATAATACAGTTCCTGATTTAACAATGCTATTATTTGAAGGAGATATCAGTGATATATCTGGTGGAACCTGGCTCCCGAAATTGAATGGTTGCATAAATGGGTAATCATCTTGTACAATAGGAAGCAAATGTGGAGTGTCGCCTATGCCATCGCTTCCTGGCTGATCCTGGTTGGGTCCTGAAAACATATCAATCCCACTATAAGTATCCCAATAATTCCCTCCGATAGGATATATTTCATTATAGGAGTTCGTTCCAGAATCCGCTGAATCAACACCATTGAAAAATATATTGTTATTGTATATTTTCGCTTGGCTTGACGCAATAGAGAAGGCAAAACTGTTATTATTTATATTGTTGTTTTTAATTGTACTTAAATAAATCCCAGGGCCGCCCCCCACAAAAAAGCCATATGTATTATTGGTCACATTGTTATATTGGAAAAGATTATTATTTCCTGCAGGTACAACTCCGTTCCTATTTCCATTAAAGGTATTGTAGCTAATGACATTATATTCTGAGAAGACGCCTGTGTACACACCGTCCCAAGAACTAAGGCATATATTGTGGGAGATATTATTATGATCTCCACCAATAAGAATATTATCTGGCCCAGGGGTGGGGCTCGGGCCGGCACAATAATTGTAAATGACATCATTATAATTTGATAAGGAATCTAGAGTAATGCCATACCCTTCTGCGAAAATATTGCAATAAGAAATGTTACAATAATTTGATGATATAAGACTGATGCCACAGTCCGGATTAGGTGTGCCAAATATCTTGAAGAATGACATATTCACCCAATTTGAAAGAATGCTCACGACATTTCCAGTTCCAGATGGATCAATTATTGTATCAAGACTCGAATTACCAATTAAAGAAAGAGGTTTATTGATATAAATTGATTCAGGATAAGTTCCATTCCATACTCTGATCGTGTCTCCTGCTGAGGCATTATCGATCGCTTGCTGGATGGTGGGATAATCAACAGGCACGGTTATTGTTATTGGAACTCCCTTAACTTCCTGAATGTCAAAAATAAAAAAAACTGAACCACTCACCATCAACAAACTCAACCAAACCGCAATAATCCGTCTCATCTCTTCCACCTCGATTTTACAGCTATATGCATGAACTGGTTTATTTGTCTTGCGTATATATGCTCAACTAAATTGAATGGGCCTCAACAATGTCTCAATATGGCGGTGGCTATGCTCTCTTTATTGGGGGCAGTGGGAACGATAAGAATACAAACTTATCCCAAACTACCAATGACCTTCTCCACCTCTTCTAGTATCTCGCCGCTCTTCACCAGTTCCTTCATCGCTGTGTGATCCGGGTAGAGAGGTCGGTCGATGTCCAGGAAGTCCACATGCTTGCGGATAACTTCCTTGGCCTTGGTCGTGCCTGTTCCGAACTTGAAATCCCTGAAATCCAGTGCCTGGGCGGCGGCCATGAGCTCGATACCCAGGATGCCATAGGCATTGTCCATTATCTGGAAGTTCTTGATAGCGGTATTCATTCCCATTGACACGAAATCCTCCTGATCCGCAGCTGCCGGGATGGACTGGATACTCGCTGGCGCAGATAAGATCCTCTGCTCCACGATCTGCATGTCTGCCGTGTATTGGCTGAGCATCAATCCCGAGAACATGCCCGCTCCCTTTGTGAGGAAGGCTGGCAGACCTTCGCTGAGGGCTGGATTATTGAGACGGTTCATACGCCTTTCTGAAAGCACGCTCACCATGGTGACCGCGATGCCGACCATATCCATGGGCAAGGATACTGGCGATCCCTGGAAATTAGCTCCTGAGAGCGCGAGGTTCTCATCCGGGAAGAAGATGGGATTGTCCCCAACTCCATTTAATTCGATCTCAACTTGACTTCTTGCCCAGCGGATGGCATCGTGGGCTGTTCCGATCACCTGAGGGCTGGAGCGCATCGAGTACGCATCCTGCACCTTGACCTTGATCCTCTGCTCTTTCAGGTCCCCGTCGGCGATCATCATATTAATTGCATTGGCCGACCTGACGGCTCCCTGAAATCCACGTACCTCGTGAAGTTTGGAAGTGTAGGGCTTCATATTGGCCTTGAGTGCTTCTAGGGACATGGCAGCCGCAATTTCAGCCTGCTTCAGCCACCTGTCAGCGTCGTAAAGGAATATCGCGCTCATGGCCGTCAAGACATTCGAACCATTGATGGTGGCCAGACCGTCACGGGCTTGCAATCCGGGAATTGGAATTCCGGCCTTGTCCATGGCCTCCTTTCCATCCAGGAGTTCGCCTTCAAAATATGCCTTGCCCTCGCCCAGCATGAGAAGGGCTATCTGGGACATTGGGGCCAGGTCACCGCAAGCACCGACCGAGCCTTTCTGGCAGACGAATGGCGTGACATTCTTGTTCAGCATTTCAATGAGAGTTTGGGTGATCTCCAGCCTGCAACCGGAATTACCATGGGAATGGACATTCGCCCTGCCCAGCATGGCTCCCCTCACATATTCAATAGGGGCTGGATCTCCGATGCCAGCAGCATGATTGTAAACCAGATACTTCTGAAAATCCTTGACCTGGTCGTCATTGAGAACTACTTCGGAGAATTCGCCAATGCCAGTATTGACGCCGTACATGATCTCATTGGCCGCGAGCTTTCTCTCCAGCATGTCGCGGCACTTGTTGATGCGCTCGATAGCTTGTGGATGAAGTTCCACTTTCTCGCCATGTCTGGCCACGTTCACGACACCTTCGATCTTCAGGCTGTCTCCATCTATAACCAATGTCATTTTCTCACTCCATTATAGTTGAAATATGATGACACCGACAAAGCGAAATTCATATAAAATAATACGCCAAACTAGGATAAAATAATGATATAACAAGAATTATTAATACTCCATTACTTATCCAAACCTCAATGCAGATAGTATTTCTCGGAACCGGAGGCAGCTGGCCATCCCCCGACCGTAATGTCTCAGCACTGGCTGTCAAGAAAGGAAAGGAGATAATCCTCTTTGATTGCGGAGAGGGAACTCAACGCCAGCTCATGATATCATCGGTCTCGTTCATGCAGATTAAACGAATTTTCATCACCCATTACCATGGTGATCATTTCCTTGGATTGCCGGGGCTCATCCAGTCCATGTCCCTGAACAATCGCGAGGCACCACTGGAGGTCTATGGACCTGAAGGGACCATCGAGACCGTCCAGATACTTCTTGAGCAGGGTTATTTCGAATCAAAATATGTTATCAAACTTCATGACGTGTATCCCGAGGATGTGCTGGATTTTGAAGATGACGGCTACGTCATCCGAGTGGCTGAAGCAAATCACTCTGTCCCGGCACTGGCTTATTCTTTGGAGGAGCATCCGAGACCTGGTAAGTTCAATAAGCCCAAGGCCCTGGAATTGGGAATTCCCGAGGGAAAATTGTTCAGCCAACTTCAGAGCGGAAAGACCGTGGAGCATGATGGAAAGACCTTCACACCCGATATGGTACTCGGTCCTTCGAGAAAAGGCCTGAAGATCGTTTATTCCGGGGATACTGGCCCCAGTAATATCATACAGGAATTGGCGAAGGATGCGGATGTTCTCATCCACGAGGCAACGGCCGATTCCACCCTGGAGCAAAAGGCCAATGAATACGGGCACTCGACGGCCAGGCAGGCGGCGGAGGTCGCGAAGGAAGCCGGAGTTAAACTTCTGATCCTAACTCACATTAGCTCCAGATACGATGGGCCTGATATAATTCTGGAAGATGCGAGATCTGTGTTTGAGAATGTGGCGGTGGCCGAGGATCTAGCAGAGTTCGAAATTAATTATTGATCGAATACATAGATGTAACTATAGGAAAGATTTATGCTATATGAACCATTAATCACAAATATCCATAATTCATAATGAGATATATGGGAGCAGTGAGAATGATGAACATATTGAGGGGGAAAGGGAAGATCATGGTTATCTTCTTGGCGATATTGATGAACACGGCATCTATGAGCCTGATCCTTTTTCCAGGGGGTTCGGGGTATACTCCAGAGATGAATCCCTACTCAGGAGGATCTGGAACCATAGTGGATCCATATATGATAGAGAATGTATGGGAACTACAGAATATGACTCTGGATCTGAGCGCACATTATGCTCTGAAAAATGATATCGATGCCACATCCACCATTGGTTGGAATTTCAATATTGACCATTTTGAGGGTTTCGAACCTGTGGGAGATGCAATTACCGGATTTACAGGGTCCCTGGAAGGCAATGACCATATCATTTACGGCCTTTTTATCGACAGATCGACCACGGATGACATTGGCCTGTTCGGTGTGATGGATTCGGGCGCCTCGGTCAATAAGCTCAGGATCATGGACTTCAGTATCACAGGAGCGCGGAACACAGGTTCCATAGCAGGACAGAACAATGGTGATTTCACTTATTCGACCGCAACCATGGGAACCGTGGACGGAACAGGGGATTATGTTGGAGGACTGATAGGAACAAATGGCGCGAGTGGGTCAGTGACCTTCAGTCTATCCAGTGCAGAAGTTAGCGGGGATTCCGACTTTGTAGGGGGCTTGATGGGGGCAAATAGTGGCACATTGGTGGAGAGATGCTCGGCCCATGGAAATGTAACTGGAGCGGGTAATAATGTGGGCGGCCTGATAGGCATGTTCTCTGCAGGCACATTAAGAGGTTGCCACAGCACGGGCAACGTGATGGCCACAGGTGGGGGAACTACCGGACATGGTGGATTGATCGGAAGTGAAACTGCCACATTGATAGAATACTGCCATGCCACAGGAGATGTGGATGGAGGCGGAGATGTGGGTGGCCTTATCGGGCTTTCCACCTCAACACCAATAGCAACATCATACGCTAAAGGGAATGTCACAGCCACAGGAGATCATACTGGAGGCCTGGTAGGTCGTAAGGATGGTGGTTCGAGTAATAACTGCTATGCCTGGGGCAATGTAAGTGGTGGCTATGCTGTTGGTGGTCTGATCGGATACAATAAAGGAACGGTCGCATACTGTTATGCCATTGGCACTGTAACAGGGACCCTTCCAGATGTGGGTGCGCTGGTCGGAGTACGTTATAATGGAGGGGTCAATGAATGTTATTACAATACTGATACATCTGGCTCATTATTACCGGTAGGGGTCAACCTGGGTGGAGGGATAGATGATCCGGTGGGCTACAGCACTCCAGAGATGATGTTAGAGGCTAGCTATCCGCTCTGGGATTTCGCAACCATCTGGGGGATCAATGAGACATTTTCCTATCCATATCTACTATCATATTGGACCGAAGCAGACCTTGAGATCACAATGACAGATTCTGCAGATCCCACGGCGGTCGGTGAAACACTACATTATAATGTGACCATTATCAATTACGGACCAGGGGATGCCACATTGGTCAATGTCACTGTTCAGCTTCCTGCAGAGGTCACTTACAACTCAGATAATCAGACTGGTATCCACTGGGGTCAGAACAACCTGTCTTGGGAGATGGGGGATATGATGCCAAACAAGATAGAGTTCTGGAACATCGATGTCACTGTGGATTCCGAAGGGAACGGCACACTATATTGTATTGGCCAGGTAAATTCCACGATCTATGATAAAGGACTATATCTTAATGAGACCTATGAGGTAACATCATTTGGCCAGGAACCAGTAAAAAATACTTACGATATTGAACAGCATGGGGTTGGTGATAATAGCTGGATATTCGTATCCTTCCCGATAACCGCGTCTGGCAATGTCCTGACAATATTCGATGATGCAGTATGGGGAGATGGAGGAACCACCTGGGACCTCATACTATGGTATGATCCTGATGATAATGCTAATCACTGGAAATCACATAATAAGAATTATGGAGGAACCCAGAACATTCCAAATGTGGATAATACCATGGGAGTATGGGTGCACCTTGTGAATGCGGGAGGGGCTCCAAATGATGTATTCCTGACCGTGGGAGAAGGTTATGATCCGGTAGGCACGAATATCACCCTGCAGGCCGGATGGAACATGGTTGGCTTCCCATCACAAACAGAGGGATACACTGCCGGAGACCTGAAGACAGATTCCAGTAATACTGTCACCAATGTAGAGAGGTACAATAATTCCGCGGCCTATGACATGGAGGCCATGCCGGATGGAGATGTGTTCCAGATAGGACAGGCTTACTGGGTGTACTCGACCACGGTGTACAATTGGGTAATACCATAAGTTGGTCAGGCTGGGTAGAGATGAATGATGATCTTCATACTCACCCATTTGAATTATTGATCATGATGTTTAGATAGACCCAATTTCACCATCTTGATCTATTCCAGCATTGGTATCCTGACACCCTTTTCTTTGGCGGTCTTAATAGCTATCTCG
>JAGLQE010000435.1 GCA_023137005.1 Thermoplasmata archaeon | reverse complement strand
GCGTGATGCTCCAGCTTCCAAGAGTGGTCAATATCGCGCTGATCCAGGATATATTCACAAAGACCGATCCCAATACCATCACCGAGATCTTGCGGCTTTATCTCCGGAACACGGCCTATCTACGATGGAAATTCGTGTACGTGGCCAAGAAGTTCGGGGCCATCAGGAAGGATGCGGATTACCGCAGCATCAATATCGAAAAGGTCATGGGAGCCTTCTCCGGAACCACCCTCATGAGGGAGGCCGTGAACAAGACGGTGTACGAGAACTTGGACATACCCAAGGCCGTTGAGATCATTCGGGATATCCAGAGCGGGAAGATCACGATCGAGCTCAGCTCTCTTTCCCCCATCGGAAAAGAGGGTATGGAGAAGAGGATGGACATGATGATGCCATCCCGCCCGACACACGCGATCCTCATGGCCCTCAAGAAGCGATTGGAGAGGGAGAGAGTTATCCAGGTCTGCATGAACTGCCATTCCAAGTCCATTCGCTCGGTGTCATCCATTCCTGATAGGATATCCTGCGATTCCTGCGGGGGCGTGATGGTGGCCATCATCCGCCGTAACCAGATGGACAGGCTGAAGCTCCTCAAGAAGAAGAACCTGACACCTGATGAAAAGAAGGAGATCAAGAATCTAATGAAGACCGCGAATCTCATAAGCAGTCATGGGAAAAAGGCCATACTGGCTCTGTCAGCAAGGGGTGTTGGGCCGGGCAATACGGCCAAGATCGTGTCACGGCTGTATCAGGATGAGGACGAGTTCCTGGCTGCTATTCTAAACGCGGAAGTCAAGTATGCGAGGACGAAGAGATTTTGGGATTGAATCAAACTCGTTACCCAAATATAATACAGACACGTTTGCTTTTCTAGTTGCGTATCACCCATCGAGTCAAGAGCAACTATTTTGTCAAACCTCGGGTTTGATTCAGTAGTCGCGTCCAAATACTAAGACATCACGCAATTACACAAGCAAACATTCAACCAGATCTTCAGTGCTCTCGTAGCTCTGGCTCCTTGTCCCTGTAGATCACATTGATATTATCGAAGATGAACGCCTTCAGCTCTTCCATTCCCTTATCCTCCAGCGCGGACACTGAAAGTACCCCATCCATGGTCGCCATATCTGATTTATTGGAGATGGTGATAAGCCTGATATCCGGGAAGCTGGCCTTGATGGTCTTAAGAAGATTTTCCTGCTTCTCCATGGTGTAACCACAGCTCTCCGAAGGATCGAATATGAACACGATAAGATGAGCGATATGCTCGATGGCCAGGATCGCCTGCCTCTCGATATCATTCCTCTCTTCCAGGGGCCGGTCAAGAAGCCCGGGAGTGTCCATCAACTGAAAGTGCTGCTTCTCTATTTCCATGTGGCCCAAACTGATGCTCTGGGTCGTGAATGGATAGGACGCTATGACGGGTCTGGCCGTGGTGATCTTTGTCATGATCAGGGACTTTCCCACATTGGGCGCTCCGGCGATGACGACCACCGGCTCTTCAACCTCGATGGTGGGAAGATGACGAATGAAATCTCTGGCATCCTGAAGGAGTTCCAGGTCCTTCTCCACCTTGTGGACCACGGAGGAAATTCGGCCATAGGCTGATTTTCTGGTCTTTTCCATCGCGGTCTTGTCCTGGGATGTCTTGAGATTCTTCTCACATTCCT
>JAGLQE010000434.1 GCA_023137005.1 Thermoplasmata archaeon | reverse complement strand
CCAAGTTTGACATTCGGCATTGATAGCGGGTTTCAGAGTTGGCTATGTCCAATGGTGATGAAGAAGGGCCGTTGGAACTATGTAGTATTAATTCTTTGTTTTATTATATTAATATCTATATTAAATTATGGCACCCATGCCCAGGAGACGGATGACAGCACCATTATCGGCATCACATCGAATGAGGATGCGGCCATGCCACAGGATGAGGCATTGGCAGATGATCCAACCTCTATAACCCTCGACTCGGCAAGTGAGATCAGTGGAACAAAAGGGCGATTGACCAATTTGCTGGAGATGGTGCGGCCGGATATCACCCTGATCGTGACAATGGCATTCGTGGCCATACTTCTTTCTACTAAGCTGGTGGTATCAAAACTACGCCCAGACCTTGACATAGATCCCCGGCCGAGAAAGAAAAGACGGGTATTGGTGGTCAAACACTCAATGGCACGAGCGACCTTGACCGAGTTCGAGAAGATCCAGGTGCACAAGAAGGTGGTTAGAACAGAGCCCGAACAAGTGGAGCATGACCTCATTGTAAAACCCCGGCTCGTTGATACTCGGCCCCAGATAAGGTTCGTGTGTGTTAATGGAAGGATACGCGACCGGATGGAACTCGGATATAAGTCCAATTGATCAGATCATTCTCAATGTTCATCCTGCTTGCCGCATTCCATACACTCGCCCTTGCACGGCTCCACATGAATGACAACGGTCGCATTCTTGAGGGCGGCCATTATTTCTTTTTCTATATCGTCTGTGACCGTGTGGGCATCCTCCAGGCTAGTGTCCTTCGGTACTACAATATGCATGTCAATATGCCTTTCATTCCCTGACCTACGAGCTCTGAAACGGTGGTATTCCAGAAGCCGGGAATCATGCTTTTTCATGATTTCTTTCACAAGGGCCAGCTCCTCTTCTGGTAATTGAGCATCCAGGAGGTCCTGGCTCGATCTCTTGCCTATGCCGAAGGCCGCTTTCATGATGACCAATCCGATGATAATGGCGAAGATGGGATCGATATACTCGATATTCTCAATATGCCCCTGACCCAGTTTTATGATGACCAGCGACAGGATCACACCCAGAGACATCCATACATCGGCCCGCAGGTTCATTGCATTGGCCTCCATGGCCACGGATTCATATTTCCTGGCAATGCCAAGCATCTTGCTGGATAGGCCCAGTTTGACAATTATCGAGATGACCATGATCACGATGCCGAGGTCCAGG
The DNA here is from genome assembly GCA_023137005.1 of Thermoplasmata archaeon. Lineage (GTDB taxonomy): Archaea > Thermoplasmatota > Thermoplasmata > SG8-5 > JAGLSY01 > JAGLSY01. The sequence continues at coordinate 6,064 of JAGLQE010000434.1, read as the reverse complement.
CTTTCCAGCACCACCCCGGAGAACAGTCTGCGAACAGCCTCCATGATTATCCCAAGGGCTATGACCACTATGATAATGGCCTGTATGAGTCCCGAGAGATTCTCATACTTACCATGGCCGTAACTGTGGGACTCATCCGCGGGTTCATGGGCCAGTTTGACCGAGTACCTGGCCATGGCCGATGTGACAACATCTATGCCGCTGTCAATGGAATCCGAGATGATGGCCATCGACATGGTCATTATGCCAATGATGAACTTGGAGATAAATAGAATAAAATTCAGAATAATGGATGTGCGATTGCATTTGTCCTTTTCCAGGAAGGCGGGATCATCCTGTCCTGGCTTTTGTTCGCTCGGCATTACAAGGTAAAAGCATGGCTAAGGAGATAAAGGTTTGCGATTTGGCATACCGAAATTTGTTCCTCTAGCCAAACAATTCTACCTTCTGCGCACTGGCACTGGCGCGTGGCTGGACAGGGGAAAGGCCCCCATCTTGATCAGGTATTTGTCCAATGTTTTTTCAGAACTGCTTCGGTCCAGGTATTCCATGGTCATAATTACCAGGCAGTTGAGGCTTATTATCAGGGCCAATAACATGGAATAATAGGGCAGATGATCATGAATTTCTGTGATCATGCCAGCTCCATATTCTAGGTAACTGAAAAATCCGTACCAGAACAATGATACAAAGCCGAATACCAATGCGAATTCCAGGGGTATCTTGAGTAAATATTTTGTAGATGCTCTCATCTTCTCACCATTTTGTAAATTGTAAAATCGAGTATATAGGTTTTGTTGTACAGTGTTTTGTAAAAGGATGACTTGCCGCTCCTGCGCTCTTAGTTCGGATCGCTCTGCATCCCGAACTAATAATTTGCGAAATTTACGCAAATTAGGGCCCTTATAGAGGTTTCAGGGTGTGTACTCCTCTATGGAGAAAATACAAGCCGTGGGACTATCCATAATGCGATCAATATAATTCCAGAAATGATGAACCAAATCCCATATTTGGTTTGCTTTCCAAACTCTGGTTGTTCATATTTCACTGCCATATTGTGATAATGGTCCTTGTAATATCGAAAATTAAATCCTAATATAATGAACACGACCCCAGTCATTATTCCAGTTACGAGATTAGAATTGTCAAATTTCTCAGAAGGTTGATCTGATGTAAGAACATAGACCATATTAGCAATTGCCAAACCTGCTATTATAATGGCAATGACAATAGCCGGCCAGGTTACACGCCAGTGTTCTTTCATCATCTCGCGCCTGGAATGTTTATCCATCAATACATGCCCCTAAGCATATCTTCCACCATTCGCCTTCCTCTATGCCTTCGTGTAAGTCATTCTAAGAGTGACCCCACTATTCGGAGTGAGGAAGCCAAGTGTAAGTGTATCACCATCAATTTCATATTCGTATATTTGAGATTCCTGTGTTAGAGTTACATTGTTCCAGCCAATCACACTAGGATTATAATACATTGTCATTTCAATTTGACCATCATTGGCATATTCCCATGTGATGCTCACATTATAGTCATGTGTTTCAGTACTATTGCCATAGATGATCGTCCCATCTGATCTTATTTCCATCCACTCTTCGCTATCTGCTGGAACAACATGAGTACTATTTACACTGCCATCTGGATTCATTATCTCTGATTTCTCCGGGATCCACTTACCTTCCACACCTGGCTCAGCCATGAGCATGAAGGCTATCAATAGAATGGCAACGATCGCAATGGCTACAATTCCAATCAATATTCCTTTATTATTCTTGGGCTTGGCTGGTGCAGGGGCATCTGGAGCATCTGGCACGGCCACTTGCTCAACTGGAGCATCCGGTACTGGCTCTGTGGGTGCTTGAACCGTCTCTTCTGCAATTTCTGTATTGTTATCCATGTTATTCACCTTTTTTATCTGCTTTCATCAGTGCTTCATATTTTATTTTTTGGCTAACACATATATTCATACCACCAAGGAATACCCATAAAGCTACTCCATATCTTGCTGTATCTGGATTATGCCAGCTATCTACAAAAGGATGTGTTGCTGCGGCAATTAGGAATGATATTCCCGCGATCAACATCAATCTACTTTGCCATTTTGCTTCCATTTCTTCCACCTCTATATCCATGCAAAGTGTCGCAATGTTAGATATACTATGATGAATGCCATAAATACGCCAAATATCAATACACCTATCTTTCGATAATCAGGATCAAACGTCTTCTTATGATCTTTTTTTCTTAGAGCATCTTTTACATTTGCTTCCTGAATACCTTTATGAGCTCGAATATCTGGACGATAACCACTACTTGCCATATTTTCTTCCACCTCTACTACGACGGCCATCCCTTTACCGGCTTATTAGATTTTGGGCACTCTTCCGTTCTCTCCAGAATCCCCCCACGCCCTTATAGAGGTTTCGTTCTTTTACTAAAATAGATCTTTAGCCAAGAGAAATCCTATTCCCAATATTATTGATTCCATTACTGTCTCTACTATAACAGCTGGCCAAAAATCATCCTCTCCATAATTAATTACACAAGAAAATATGAAAATTCCCACTACTATTACGAAAAATATTATGAATATCATTTTTATATTTAATTTATCAAACGTATCCATCTCTTCCACCTGCTCAAGTGAATCGCCCCATGCCCTTATAGAGGTTTCGGGGCATCCTTTTACCCTTCAGCCGATGGGTCATTGATCTCGGGGGAGGTCTAATATTTAACCTCAAGCTTATGCTTCTACAGATATAGATGTGCTTAGATAACTCCGCCTGTGTTTGCATCTATGAAGATAGTAATCTTATCTATATTATCAACCAAACCTTCATGTCTCCAAGTTAATTTCCAGACTTCTCTCTGATTTCCTTCATCCCAATATAGAGAGAAAACACTGAGAAATTCTCCTGAGTGTGTTGATCTAAATTCTTTGACTCCTGGATTGTTCTCTGCGATTTCAAATGCCTCATCACTATCAACTATCCAGTTACTAATTGGTGTCACATCAAAATATGCACCAGTCGAATTTGCCCAAACTGTTTCAGCATTCTCATTAGAGAATACATAAATTTCAAAAAGTTCAACATCATGTGTGGTTTCACTTGTTTTACAATAAGTAAATACCCATATAGAAGATCTGCCTGAATTATCAATTCTCCCCATTGGGTAACTGTTGGACATTGAAGCTGTTGCTGAAACCCCCTTGAAAGGCAATGTTATGTTTTGATTTTGAACAATATCATCTGCAATTTCTTTAGCTTCCATTGCTATTATACCACTAGCTTCATTATCATACAACAAATAAACTAATGAAGAAATGATTATAATGAGAATGATAATAACAACGATCAGTTTGAGATTTTTGTTGTCTTTTTCCATCTCTTCCACCTGCTTCTGAATCACCCCACGCCCTTATAGAGGTTTCGAGGTCCCCTACCTGCTCGAAACACTATTACATCATCTATGCTCTATGAAAAACGATGCGTGTTTGCATAAGGGTAAAAGAATCGGAATCTTTTGTAGTCAATGTAAGTGTATCATTTTCGATGGAATACTCATATACTCTGACATCATTATAACTATTATTTGATATCATATATGCCATGGTTTTAGTAATTGTGATCTCATTGTCACCAGTATATTTCCAATAAGTACTTTCAATAATATCACTGACATCATTGCTACGGATCAATTCCCCATTTGACTTAAAATTCCACCATGTAGAACCATCGGTTGAAAAATTTTGATATAGGTTAAGATCATCATTCGACATATCCCAACTTTCTATTATCCACCTATCTTCAATTCCATGATCTGCCATAAGCATCCAGGAAATTAAAACAATGATAATTATAGCAACTGTGATAATCCCAATTATGATATTCTTTTTTTCCACCTCTTCCACCTACTTCTGAATCCCCCCACGCCCTTATAGAGGTTTCGGGGCATCCTCAACTCGGAACGGGCTGGCTAGCTTCTCTTTTTTCTGTTGTATATGAAAACTCCAATAATTGTTGCTAAGAATATCAATTCAAATCCAAAGCCAGGTGTTTCATCTCCATCATCGAAATCCTCTGGTTGATTACCATAGGGTTCCGTTAATGGAAAATTATCTACACTCAATTCACCAGAAATATGATAATTACTTTCACCATCATAGTCGCTCCAATAATTACCTCCTCCAGGATAACCGTTGTCCCACCTGTTATTACCTGCTCTGTCTAATGCTTGGTCTGTGTTGTTAGTGAAATTGTTATGATAAATTGTGTTGTCAGAACTCTCAGTATAAATATAAATTCCAACATTATTGTTTCTTATATTATTACCACAGATGGTATTTTCGTGGCAGTCATTATGGATCTGAATACCGTAGTTATTATCAGAGACAGTGTTGTTGACAACACTTATGTTACTGCAAGAAAACCAGATATAGATGCCATTGTCATTATTCGTGACATTGTTATTGGCTATGTAGGTGTCATGGCTAGAAGTATAGATTTTGATGCCATCGGTGTTATTCAAGACATTGTTATTGGCTAAGATGTTACCATTTGATGTTTCTATAACGATGCCTCTCCACTTATTCGAGTTGACTATGTTGTTGGTTATGGTATTGTTGTCACTGAAGGAAAAAAGGGTGATACCATTCCAGCTGTTCAAGACGACAGTGTTATTGCTGAGAGTGTTGATTGTAGAAGATTCAAGAAGTATTCCATAGACATTCTGATTGATGATGTTGTTAGCAATAGTTCCATTATTAACATGATGCAAAAATAACCCTGTATTTCGATAATATACTCCTTCTTCCCTTTCACTCGCCTCATGTAAATAACAATTCCTCACCTCAAAAAAATCAGTAGTGTTTCCAATGTAGATACAATCTCCAAGTCCTGTCCCATTGATATCCCATCCCTCAATTATCCATGGATTCTCCGCACTCCCATCCCCGGCACTCACACCATTAATGCCGATGGCAAAATCCGCATTTGAATCAATTCTGATTGGTGCATGTGCTGTACTGGCAATTACATTGCCTGGTACAAAAAAAGGTATTGTTGATAAAGTAAGAACAATTATTATGAATCCTATTGATATTTTTCTCATCTCTTCCACCTGCCCAAGTGAATCGCCCCACGCCTTTATAGAGGTTTCGGGGCATCCTTCTGCTCCCCCAATTTCCTGCGAAAATCCCCCCTGCTCGGAGCGAGCTGTTTAATCAGTATCAACTATACGTGATTCATACAATAACTGGCAGTCCATCAATCATCAAATATGACATACCATTTTCCATCTATTTTCACGCATTCTATCTCAATGCCATTGCTGCCTCCAATATAGGGGCTTTCCTCTCCATCATGGGTGATGGTGATAGTGTAATCCACAAAGCAGTAATCATCTATGGTAATGTCATAATAATCCTCTAGGTATTCTATGGACTGATCTATACTTTCTCCATCTGCACTGGACAGTTCATCTCTGTATGTGAATTCTAAACTTTTAATTGTGTAAGTATAGTCACTATAGTCTTCCTCTTCATTATTTTCATTATATTCATTGCATTCATCTATGATCTCTTCATAATCTTCATCAAAGCTCATTGTGGTCAGGTCACCGAGTTCTCTGCAATCATCATACCCAAAAAGGTAAAGCTCCATAAATTTTTTGAAAGTACTTTCTGGACTCCTTTGTGATTCTCCGTCTATCAAAAGGAAGGCAAGTGCGATCACAGCTATCACAACTACGATAACAATCAAGATAGCGATCAATGGCTTGGTATTCCCTTGTTTAGGGGAATTATAAGGTGGCTGATCTTGCGGTGCCTGAACTTGCGACTGTGATGGTGACATGGGCGATTGATCATCTGGCCCTTGAAGTTTCAATATCCTCCAGTTAACAAATTCACTCATCACTTTCCCTCACAATTAGTAATGATTTATTGCTACTTAAATAGAATGGTACGGTTGCTTGTAAAACGAGAGCCAGATACTTTTCCACTTCCCTCACATGTGAATCGCCCCACGCCCTTATAGAGGTTTCGGGGCAT
>JAGLQE010000433.1 GCA_023137005.1 Thermoplasmata archaeon | reverse complement strand
CTTGAGTGATGGGTCTTCCTCATCTTGACCACGCCAAGGTACAGGTTCGCACCCTGATCCGTGGACTCCACCTTCAAATGAATGATGCCATCTGAAAGGAAATCCTCTATTCCATAAAGACCGAAGACCTCTCTGTCTGTCGGCATTTCCGAGATAAGGAAGGTGGTAACACCCAATTGCCTTATCTGCTCAAAGAAGTGGAATAGTTCTCCTCGTGGGTTCTTGAAGGTAGCCAATGCATAAAGGGCTGCGAGAGAATCCAAAACCAGGACCTCACATCCGAACCTCTCTTTGTAATTCTTCAGAACACCAATTATGGATTTCAGCCAGTCCACGTTCTGTGGCTTTGCCTTATCCTGAACGATATCCTTTCTCACCCTGGATAGATCCACGATGACAAGGTTGTCCAATCCTTCGGAAGGCATTCCCAGCCTCTCCATGTGCTCCAAAATACTCTGCTTGCCCTGCTCGAGGGTCAAGTAGATGGATTTCAGTCCGTCGTTCTTGGCACCATTGTATATGATGCTGTATCCGACAGATGATTTCATTGTTCCGGCGTGTCCACAAAGTAATACGATGTATTCTGATGGTACGCCACCCTGAAGTATATCATCCAGGTTGATCACATAGGTCGGTATCCTTTTATCTGTTATCTGTTCACCTTCGCTCATATTTTAGTCCCCCAGTTAAATTGACCAGTGGCCAAATGGAACTGTTGCACATATAAAGTGGTACATATATAAATGGTTTTTTACCAATTATATTCCACAAATATATATGAATTGAATATTTTGGAACCATTGAGGTGAGGTAGATCAGCTCTATTTTGCGGATCTCTTGATGAGGCCCTGCTCTTTCTCGAAGAGTTCGGTCTCCTTTTCTATCAACAATAGCTCGACCTTGTCCACATCCTTCTTTCTACGGATGGTCTCGGTCTCCAGGTCCTTGATCTCGAGAACCTTGACCTTTATACGGCCTTTCCTCTCCTCTAATTCTCTCTCCTGAGAGCGTACATTCGAGATCTTGGATTCTATATCATTGATCCTGGTTGCCAGATCATTTTCCTTTGTCTCCAACCGTTTCTTCCATTCATCTATGCTTTCCTGCTGGGAATTGATGCCCTTCTCCTTCTCGAAAAGGTCAACCTCCTTATTGTTCAATTCCTCCTCTCTCTCAATGGACTCGTTCATCAT
>JAGLQE010000432.1 GCA_023137005.1 Thermoplasmata archaeon | reverse complement strand
TTTGCCTTTTTCCGCGCCCATGAGAAGATGGGTTATGAGGCTTTTTCCCAGATAATATGGAGAATTGTCCAGCTCATCATTCTGCTTGCTGTGATGCAATTGGGCTATCCGCTCCTTGAGGTGGTGCTGGCCCTCCTTGTTGCATCCGTGGTCAGAACCATCATCAGCTTCACCATGCTACTGCAAATGGGCGTGCGGCCAGAGAGAGGTGAGATATCCATACTGGACATGATGAGGCTTTCAAAGGGCTTTGCGGCCTATGAGATAATCCAGGCCCTCTACGCCAATATGATCATCATCATCCTGTATATGTACTTCAACTTCGACGAGATCGGGTGGTTCAGTGCCTCGCTCAAGATATTCCTATTACTCCTGCTCATACCGGTTTCCTTCGAGACAGCCATATTCCCTGTGCTGGCCAGATTGCATCATGAGCATCCTGATCGCCTCAAGAAGGCCTATGCCAAGACCATGAAGTTCTCCCTTCTTGTTGCCATGCCTGCCACCTTCATCATATACACCTTTGCCGAGCCCATCGTGGGGATATTCGGAGGGGATTTTGAAACCTCCACCAGCCTCCTGGTGATCCTCATATTCGCTCTGCCTCTTCGCACCCTTAATATGATCATGAAGACTACATTATGGAGTGCGGACCGGACAAATATCACTGTTGCCAATATTCTTATCTCAACACTGGTGCTCATGCTGGCTACCATTTATCTCATCGGGGAATTCGGCCTGACCGGGGCGGTATACGGCTTCATTATTGGTGAAGGTGTTCTTCTCACTCTTAATTACTATTTCATATCCAAGAAGATATACAAAATTGGCAGATATATCTGGAAGCCAGTGATCGCAGGTTGTGCCATGAGTGGAGCCATCTACTTCATGTTCATGATAACCGAAGGGAGTATGGATCCTATTTCACTTCTATTGCTGGCCCTGGCAGTTTACATCATTATGATACAGTCCCTGAAGACCATAACGCCCTATGATGTTCAGACGATCAAGATGGCCCTGAGAAAAAGAAATATTGGACACAGATAAGGTCACGATATACTCTCAGCCCAGAATTTTCTCATACACTTCGATAAAACGATTGATGCAGATATCTGGATGATGGTGCTTTTCTACAAAAGCCCTTGGATCACTGGCCTCATCCGGGTTATCTCCCCCATAATGAGAGGTGAATGGCTTTTCAAAATCCGTGAAGGTCTTCAATCCACAGGCCATGGCCTCCATCCTGCCCACACTGATAAGATCGCACATGGTTCCCAGCATCTCCGAGTACTGGTTGAAGAATTTTGGTAGCTCCTCATGTGGCACCCGGGACAGCATATTCACATTATCCGGGAACTTCACACCTTCCACCACATTCACACAATCATATTGTCGATCTGGCTTGATATGCCCGAATATCTTATCACCCTCCAGGAATCTTCCGAATATCAGTGTTCTATTGATCTTGTCAATATCTGGCATGGGCTTGAACCTGTCCACGTCAACCGGGTTGGGAATGTATTCACCCTTCTTCTCCCACTCGATGAGATCCGGTGTGCTGAGGAATATGTGGCTCGCTCCCTTGCGAACATGCTTGCTCACTGCATTCAGGTGTGCGGGAAGTGGCTTCCTACCGTCAATGCTCACCCTTCTGAGGTCCGAGCCGTGACAGTGTAGGATGAATGGGATATTGGCCTTACGGGCTGCTCTGAAGGCCCTTATGGTCGTACGATTGAGGGCATAATGGCCGTGGACGATGTCGTATTTGGAAATATCAATGGTTCGCACGTCCTCTATAAAATCGGACTGGATGCTCTTCTCCCTCAGTTTCCTGACCACGAGTGGAGGTATGTGAGCTATATCGTGAACATGTAAGATCCTCATTCAACCAACCCTCGCTTTTCTCTGCAATATCACATGAAAGGCCGCCGCTGTGGGCAGGGTGATCTCCTCTCCCTTTTTTAATTTCCAGTTCTCCCCCAGAAGTTCAAAATCATGATCTGCCAGAACCATCATATCTGTCTCACCTGTGAATCCCTTCCAGACCGTGTCCTTGAGAGGGTCGAAGTCCTTCAGGTCATCCAATCCCAGTTCCACGACCATGAAGCCTGTCTTACCATGCAGGGAACCTGGTAAACGTATCAATCTCTTGATATCCGAGGTGACTGGCTCGTCTGTTTCTCCGGCCATCTTCCTCGTGCGCCGGTCCAGGATGAACCTCAAGAACTTATCCCTGAGTTGATCATTGTCAAAGGCCTCTAGCCTGTTGCTTCTTTTAATATTGGCCGCCCCACAGGTCTCTGTATCCCCATCGAAAAGTATGGTCCAGATATCCTCTGCTCCTTTTTTCCCAATACCCTCAAAGCCCACCAGCTCCTTGACAATGGCCTTTCTTTCCCTATCCTGGCCCTCATCGAGGTATTCGAATAAACCATTCCTTAATTTTCTCTTCCAGCCAGACGACTCCGGGTCTGGAAGTATGCATATTTCCTTCTTGCTGAAACGTCCCTTGTATTCCGTGACATCATATGTCTCCATCCTGACCAGCCGGGATATGTCTTTCTCCGGCAGGGTGATGTAATTGACTATCTCTCTCCTCTCATGGGAATTTAATTTCTTCACACTCTCATGACGCACATGGGCATGGTAGCCCCTTCCGCCCGAGAAATAGATGCCGATATCCTTCTGCTCGAATCCGAAATCCTTCAGAAGGAAATCATCCAGTAGTTTGATGAACTGCTCCTTCACACTCTCCAGCATCTCCTTGTAGCTCAATTCCTCTGCTCCAGGAATATGGTCCGCATCCAGATCGAAGATAAGGTCCGCTCCTTGCCAGACCTTGTCCAGCATTGTGCGAGCACCGGGTTTTTCATAATACGCTGATGAATAATACATGTGGGCCGGACAATTAGTGACCAGGAAGTCCTGAAGAGCATTCATGTCCCGCATGGCGATATGCCGCCACATGGACCTCCCAGGAAGTATGGAACCGAATTCCCGATTCTGGACATGGCTGACCACAGGTATCTGCTGAGTGGAATAGTAGGACCTGACACATTGCCTGACAAAGTCCGCGGTCGGAAGATGTATCTTGATGTCTGGCTTTTCTTTGCTCATCGGGCTTGTATAATATCTAATGCTTATTACGGTTTTGTAGGTCAAGGTTCGTTTAATTTTATGCATGGATATGCACGGTTATTTATATCGAGTTATGTATATACTATAGTGTCTGTGATGGTGAAGAGCAATATGGTCAAGAGGAATTATATCAAGAAAATATGCCTCCTGGGTGACGGCGCGGTTGGCAAGACATCCCTTATTCGGAGATTCGTGTTCGACGAGTTCAAGGATGAATACATAACCACCATCGGGACAAAGGTGACCAAGAAGGAGCTGGCCTTCATCGCGGATGACGGCACAGACATTCATCTCAATCTCATGATACATGATATCCTTGGGCAGGCGAAGTTCGAGGGATTGCACAGGAATTATTATAGAGGGTCCGAGGGAGGATTCATAGTCATCGACATGACCCGGAAGGAAACCCTGGAGCGTGTTCGATGGTGGTATGATGGTTTCAAGGCTGTGGCCGGAGATGTGCCCATCACCCTTATCGGGAACAAGAATGATCTTGTGGACGAGCATGAGATAACCCCAGATATCCTGTCGGAAACTGCCAAGGACCTTGACTGTTCCTATTACCTGGCCAGTGCGAGATCCGGTGAGAATGTGGAGAGATTCTTCAATAATATGGGCAGAAGGGTCTGCAGATGAGCCAGATAACTTCTAGCCAGCCCCGAACTCTGGGAAAGGCACTGCAGAAGATATTCCAGCAGGAAGGACTTTTAAAGAAGATAGAGGCACAGGAGAGCGATCAGTCCATTCTCATGAATACGACCCGGCGTAGCCTGTTCTTCATGATCCTTGAAAGGCCATGCTCCCATTTGCGGGGACTGGCAAAGGCTATGGGCTCAACTCCCACATCCTTGGGCTGGCATATGAAAAAGCTGGCTGAGAACGGTTATGTGCTCTCTCAAGATTATAGAAATAAGAAAGTATATTGGATAAACGGAATGCTATTGTTGGAAGATGTGCCACTCTTCGCCTTGCTGAACGATGACCTCAACTTGAGCATAATGAAGAAGCTTATCGAGAAACCAGGTATGAGGGAAAGAGAGCTGGTAGAGGCTCTGGGTTCCAAACAGCAGATTCTCTTCAAGCGCATGTCGGACTTGCAAAATGCAGGTCTGGTGGTAGCGGATAAGGCAGGCCACGGGAAGAGATATCGCATCTCGGATATGGCGGCCCTACGCAGCCAAAGTTATCTGGACGATCTAAGGAAATACCAGGCAACGGCCATGGCATTGCTGGTGGGAGACGGCCTCAGGCCAAGACTGACAAGAAGATATGGGACTCGCCTACACGTGGAACTCAATCTACCAGGTATGAAGGAGAAGATGAAGATAGAATGCGAGCCGTGGAGTGCGGTATTGGGGAAGTTCGATACATCTTGAGACCTACCAATTGTAGCCATATCCACTACATAGTCCATACTGTAATTATTGATATTTTGTAGCATGATGTGCTACAATGTTCTGAGAGTATTGCAGAAGTCATTGAAGAACAGACCGCCGTTAGCCCACCAATGTGCCAGTAAATGACCGCTGAGGTTTAACTCAGCGAATTTGGGTTAATGGCCTACAATGGGAACTTCCAGACCTGAAGCTACAATGTAATCCCTTTAGGGTCTGGTAGTTTACACCAGCCTGTGCCTCTTGTATGCCGGGAAGTTCTCGTGGAAGCAGTAGCGCATGGAAGCCTTTTCTTTTAAGATTTTCTGCGCTGGCCAGGCTCCA
>JAGLQE010000431.1 GCA_023137005.1 Thermoplasmata archaeon | reverse complement strand
AGTGTGGCATTCATAATGCCAGCACTCCCTTGAGTTCATGGAACAATATCTCGATATTCTCTTTTTTCACATGGGGCATGATGACCAATCTGAGGCACTGGGGATTGACGGCCACGGACACCATCCAGTTCCTTTCTTTCAACTTTGATCGGACATCCACTGGTACGTGTCCCTCGGGCATGTGGATGCCCAGCACGTTCATCACCGGTTCCTTGACCAGTTCCAGGCCCAGTTCCCTTGCCTTGTCGGCCGCGAAGTAGGTGGTATCCATACAATCTTTGACTTTCTGGCGGTATCCTTCTCTGCCCAGAGCTCTCATGGCCGCATAGGTACTGGCCACTGCCGCACTGCATCGTGTTCCCGAGAGAGTGGTCTGCTTCAGCAATGTCAGGTAGGGGGCGCTGGTGGCTATATTGTCCTCATCTTCCAAATTCCTAGTGAGGAAGGCGCCGGAGGGCATGGTGGACATGCCCATCTTATGTGGGTCGATGGTGATGGATGTTACCTCGGGTATCTGAAAATCAAAGGCTGGCATATCATGGCCCAGGTCTTTCAGGAATGGTATGACGAAGCCTCCGAAGGCCGCGTCCACGTGGAAGAAGGTTCCGTCGGGTATGAGGGATGCCAACTCCTCCAGTGGGTCTATCAATCCCAGTTCAGTGGTGCCCGCCATGCCGACCACTACCGCGGTATCTTGATTCATGGCCTGTCTGGCCTTATCGATGTCAATGGTGAAGTTCTCATCCAGAGGGACACTGACAGGCTTCATGCCCAGAAGATCGCAGGCCTTGACAAAGGAGAAATGCGCGCTCGCAGGAAATATTACCTCTCTTTTGCCCGTGGTATTACGCGCGATCCACAATGCCATTATATTGGATTCCGTGCCCCCGTTCACAATGTGTCCCGATATATCAGTGCCGTTCATTAGCTGGCCCAGCTGTTCGATGACTTTATTTTCCAAGGATCCGCTGCCCGGATAAAGACCGGAATTGCCAAGGTTGCTCTCGATGAACTGCATATGTGCCTTGATAGAGATGGGTAGCGGCCCGGTGCACATGGAATTGATAATTCTACCATCTGAGAAATGTAAATCCTCGGAGCTGGCTTTATCAAGCTCCTGTTGAACCATGCCCTCATCAATACCCTTTTCCCACATTGAACTACCTCGGTTATTTCCTCGGCCCTTTTTCCTCCAGGGAATGGACCAGGTCACTGATCATTTCCAGCTCCCCGGGTGAGAGTGCCAGTATATC
>JAGLQE010000430.1 GCA_023137005.1 Thermoplasmata archaeon | reverse complement strand
ATTGGTAGAAACGGTTAACCGCCGATCCTGAAGACACCGGTGCCGCAGTCTGGGCATGTGCCCTTCTGTGCTGGCTTTCCGTTCTTCATTGTGATCTTCTTTGCGTCCTTCATTTCTACCTTCTTTCTACATTTTACACAATATGCTTCTACCATATAATTCACCAACGCCTAATCACAGAAGGGGTTTATTAAGTTATTGAATAATCCCCAAGCTAAAATAGGAGTGTTTTATGCACAAAGCACATTGGCTTGGGTTGAATTCAATAAGGGCTCATATCCTCTCTGCTGGCATCTATTAAAAGATCAGAGGAGAGGATACCGATAGGGAGGCCTCATCCACGCCTAGAGAGGGGAAATGCCCATTTCATTGTCCCATATTGGCTCATTATTGGGTCAGATGCCCATAGCGGCCATCAATTCTTCCACGCCACGACCTCGCTTGGCATCTGTCAGGATGACTGGTTTTCCAGGGGCCACACGCGCCGCATCCGATACCAGGACCTGCGGATCTACCTCGATCACCTCGGCAAGGTCCACCTTGTTTATCACGATTATATCGGCCAGTCCGAAGATCACGGGGTGCTTGCGTATCATGTCATCACCCTCGGTCACCGACACGACAGCCACGCGCTTGTCCGTGCCCAGCCAGAAATCCCCGGGGCATACGAGATTGCCCACATTCTCTATGAGCATGATGTCCAGCTTGTCCAGGTCGAACTTTTCCAGGGTGTGGTCCACCAGATGAGCATCAAGATGGCATTCTTTGCCAGTGTTCAGGTTTTCCACGGTCACGCCATGATCAGAGACACGTTTAAAATCATCATCACCCGCCACATCCCCACATATGACACCGGCCTTGATACCTTTTTCATTGCAGATGTCCACCATGGCCTCGATGAGCAGGGTCTTGCCAGAGCCAATGGAACCAATAAGATCGTATGACCTTATGCCGTGGTCCTTCAGGAGTGTGTGATTGTCCCTGGCTATAGCATTGTTGGCTTCCATAAGGTCTGCCCCCATCTGTACATCAACGACTTTGTGCATGACAATTCCTCAAAAATCATATTTCCCTTTTGGGGCGGCTGCAGATGGCATATTCGTCACCATCGAAGAATACCTCTAGTTCAGGGTTCTGATCCTGAAGCTCCTGGATCTTTTCCATCACGACCCTGAGGGTCATGTCTGGATCGTCCTTGTCTATCTTGAGATGTATCTCCTTCTCCATTGACTGCACCACTGTGTTCGAGAGTGTGGACAATGCGATGGGCCAAGCCTGGGAGGGCTAGGTATTCACATGTTCCAACAGAATAATCATGGTCAGCGTATTTATACCTTTCCACATGGGAATAATGAGAACCTATCCGGCCTGTGAAATATGAATGGGCAATGGTGTACAAGGTGGGTAACTACAGAATATCTATATATAACCGAATAAAGAATAAAGTTAGGTAATAAGTATCCAACCACTCATGGATTAGATGGAGGAGATAATATGATAGGGGATAAAATAGAGAATGTGGGCAAGTTAATGGTAATTATGATCGGTCTTATGATGGTGATGATGGCAATACCACAGGGTATTTTTCAAACCACAGAGAAGGCCAGCGCGGGAGAGGTTCTCAATGACATATCCGGAGCCACCTATGCCCAATCCAAGGGCTATGATGGTGCCGGAATTCTCATAGGAGAAGTAGGAACCGGCCTGGATACTGGTGACAATGCCACGCTTTTCGGTGACTTTGCTGGAAGGGTCGAGCATTTTGTGGACTGGACCGAGGCAGATACCTCTGACGGGATTGCAGAGGATGTCTATGGGATGAGCACACCCTTCATCAGCTGGATGGCCGGAGCAGATTCTACCGGCCAGTTCGATCCCGTGGATGGAAAGCTGTACGGCCAAGGCATGGCACCTGGAGCCAGCATCCTTGTCGAGAGGGTTTTCGATGACGGCGGGGGCTGGGCTGTTGGGGATGTAGCTGATGTTTTCACGGATGCTGCACAAAGAGGGAGCTATGCTCTGACCAATTCATGGGGTGGCGGATCCACTGGAGAATATCTTGCCAATTCAAACAAGATAGATACAGCGGCCAGGGATGCAGACCCAATAACACCTGGTGACCAACCATTGCTGAATTTCATGGCCTGCGGTAACCTTAATCTCGTGGAAAGCGCCTGTGCCAAGAACAGCATAACCGTGGGGGTCAGTGAGGGGTACAAGCCGCATAAGAGTACGGATGCGGATAATATTGAAGAACTCTGGGGCATAACAGCAATTGGACCAACAGCAGATGGTAGGATCAAGCCAGACATCGTGGCTCCCGCAACTTGGGGAGCAGGTGCTAGATCACATGACCCCGGTGCAGTAGGCTTCCCGAGTTTAGAGAATATAAATGCAGATTATCTATATAACTCTGGATCTGGTGGTTCCTCAGCAATTGCCTGTGGGGCTGGAGCGGTCTTTGCCCAATATTACAATGACATAAACGGGGCTATACCAAGCCCGGCCATGACCAGGGCGGCCATGATCGACGGGGCCACTGATATGGGGACCCCAGATATTCCCAATTCAAATGAGGGATGGGGCAGACTTAACCTCACCAATATGATAGACCCTGGCCACAATATCTTCTACGGCGATCAGAATGTTCTTTTAGAGACAGGAACAAACCAATTGTACGATACCATAAATGTGATCGATGCATCACAGCCACTCAATATAACAGTGGCCTGGACAGATGTAGCCGCATCCGAGAGCACAGGTACTGGAAAGTCTTTGATAAATGATATAGATCTACTGGCCATCTCCCCAAGTGGATGGAAATACACCGGCAATATGTTCATTTCCGGTTGGTCGCTATTTGGTGTTTTGGTGAATGACCATGAGAACAATGTGGAATGTGTGTTTGTCCAGGCACCGGAACTGGGCCAGTGGACGATATGGGTGAATGGCACGGATATCCAGCAGGATGCACTTGCAGGCACGGTCGAGGTAGACCAGGATTATGCCATAGTGATCAGTGGATTGTTCGACATGGGCGGGGGGCCAATTGTCAACAGTGCTTATGCAGATCCAAATCCCACCAACGGCGCGGCTACCATAATGGCCTATGCCAGCTTCTCGGATGCTCAGAACGTCGTGGATGCTGAATATTTCATCGATGCCACTGGAGACAATGGAACTGGCATCTCCATGATACCCGTAGATGGTACATTTGATGGGGCTGATGAGGATGCCTTTGGAGTATTGGACATCGTGGCACTGGGATGGCTGCCTGGAGAGATACATACGGTCTATGTCCATGCACTTGACTCGGACACTGAATGGGGAGATTTCTTCCCGATAACCATCTATGTTGGGACACAATATTATCTTCATGTACAGAACTCGATCGGGGCTGACATGAGCCTGTGGACCATTGCTCCAGACGAGGGTGCGAGCTTTACCAATTCATCAGGGCTTATTCCGGCTTCCGGGCAGTATCAGATAGGTACGGCCTGGATGACCGATGCAATGCTGGCAGATACAGGTGTCGGAGGCACTTGGAGGTTCTTCATGGACGGTTACATAACAACTCCATTGACCGGAAACCTGTATGCCAAGGTCTTTGATTATCCATCGATGACCCAGCTCAACCCGGCTCCTACAGCCTGCACTGAAGATGTGTCTGGCTTTTATTCCTATCATCGATTTGTGTGGACGGATGTCATCCCTGCTAATACGATAAGCACCGGAAACAGGGTGTATGTCGAGATCTGGCTGGATGCCACGTCTGGAGGTACCGCACCTATGAACGACCACGCAAACAGTGATATCTGGATCGATGGTGTGGTGGAGTGGAATTATCCCGAGACACTAACATCGGACAATGATTATGAGGAGATAACCGAGGAATTGTTCAATCAGGGTGCGAGTCCGAATGATGATTATGACCATCTGGAACATAAATGGACCTTTGATGTGACCGGTGGTTCATCTGTTACCTTCTACCTGGAAGCCTTTGAATCAGGAGCATCTGGCCTGGAGGACTTTGTCTTCGCTTACTCGGACGATGATGTGTCCTACACAGACATGTTCACGGTCACCAAGACAGCGGATGATGATTCGTATCAGACATATGTACTGCCTGTCAGTACCACTGGCACCGTCTATATCAGAGTGCTGGACACGGTTTTCAATACTGGCACCAATGAGGCCGTGGACACCATTTATGTCGACCACATGTACATTGCCTCATTACAGTCAGAGCCCGAATTCATCCTGGGTTATGATCACACTTTGACCCCGTCGCGAATTATCGTGCCAGAGGCCTCGGGCCCGGGGGATAATCCTCCGGTCTCGTCATGTTCCTACAGTGGCGCATCACCGACCGGTGCCAGTCCAATAACCATTGACTGGACGGCAACGGATGACATTGGACTGATAGAGGTTGAATTATTCTACCAGATCGACGGAGGCGGTTATGCCTCATGGGCAGATGCCTCTAACCCAGCACCTGCGGCAGGAACAGCATCCGGCGGTTCTTGGAGCTTTGATTTCCCGGATGGCCAGGGAGTTTATGACCTTTACACAAGGGCGCTTGATGACAATGCCCAGGTTGAAGCTATTCCTGGTGTTCCAGACATCACAGTTGAATATGCCGTGGTAATAACTTATGACATTCCTGTTTCCATCGGATGGAACTTCATATCATTCCCAACTGAGATAGTACCAAGCCCCATCACAACGATATTGGATGATTCCATCAATGGTGACGGGAACACTGAGTGGAACCTGGCCTTGTGGTACGATCCCAATGATGCAGCAAACCACTGGAAATCCTATAATAAGAACTATCTCGGAACTCAGGACATGCCCATTGTGAGCAATGAGATGGGTATCTGGCTCAATGTGACCCAAAATATTGGGGATGGAGTATTGACCATCGGAGTGGGAGGGCCCGATCCGGATAGTAAATCGTTCATGCTCTATGCAGGCTGGAATTTAATAGGATATCCATCCCTCAACCCACAGCTGGCCTCGGATACATTGCCACCCGAGGTGACAAGAATGGCATATTATGACATTGGACATCCATACCTCATAAACGATACAGTGGCCCTTGATACCGTAATGATGTCACATGGAAATGCTTACTGGGTCTATTCAGAATCAAATGTATTATGGCAGGTGGAAACAGTTTCACCCACAGTCGGTACAATGCCATATCAATTGGCGGGTACGGTATATTTGTACGATGGTATGCCTGGAATTGGCTATGACCCCTTGACTTCCACGGGTGGGGCTCCTGTAACCATCGAGTGGTTCAATCCTTCGACAGGTATGATGGATTCCCAGAACGCGGTAACTGACCTACTGGGTAGATATCTCTTCATGATCAATGGCAATGAATATTACATCGGTGATGAAATATATGTGAATGCCACTTTTGATGCCCCATACAGTAATAATGGCTACAATTACACCAGTTTCCTCACAGACGGTGGCTTCTCCTTGCAGAAT
The DNA here is from genome assembly GCA_023137005.1 of Thermoplasmata archaeon. GTDB lineage: Archaea > Thermoplasmatota > Thermoplasmata > SG8-5 > JAGLSY01 > JAGLSY01. Next base: position 1,649 of record JAGLQE010000430.1, on the reverse strand, counting down.
GTGACATGTGGAATACCTTATGAAGTAATAATAGTCAATCCACTGCCCTTCAGCGTCCAGTTCTCGGGTTTAGCCTTCCAGGTAGATTATGAATTCTATGACCGGGATGGTATGCTGGCCCAGGGTTATTATACCCACATTGATGGAGCGATGGAATGGATGTCGACAGACCCTACGTTCTTCCCCCCACCAGGGGGTATCTTCGATGGTACTGCATCACCATTCGCGGGAACAGGAAGCGAAATGATCATGCTCACTACACCGGACCTCTTCGCTATGGTGGAGCTCAGCGAGGGAGGGTTCGCATCTAATATGTTCCTGACACCCTGGGGCGAGTTCTATATCGACCCTGCTGGAACCATACCTGGATGGGGATCTGATTGGACCATGGTACAAGTGAACGTAATGCTCTGAAGAAAGAAATGAATATTAGACACATCTCCTTGAAGGGCTTAAATGCCCTTCAAAATCTCTTTTTGCCCATAATACCTCTGGTAAGGCATGGTATATTTATGAAAAATATCATGTTTTAGTAGATATCATCCCTACCAATAAATGCACTAATATGTAGCATTGATATATCGTAATGTATCATTATAGGGGATAAATATTATATATTATCCTATCGTTAAAGTGTATAGAAACAATGGAGAGGAATTAATGAAGAAATTGGGCAATAATAATGTGGGCTTGTTAATCACGATGTTGATTGCATTCAGTATGCTGGCACCTGTCAGTTTTGCAGTTGTTTTGGATCACAATGATACTGGAGATTATTATCTCGTGACCTTTTCCGAACTCCCAAATGGGGAGCTCAGGAGCTTTATCGAAGGCTCGGGAATTGAATTTCATGATTATATGAATGATGGAACATATCTGGTCAAGAGCCATGGGGATATCAACTCCAATGGACTCCTAAGTTCATTTTCCAGTATGATAGAGCCATACACCTCGGAGATGAAGGTCAGCGATCAATTGAATGGTTTGACAGGACAGGTTGATGTGAGAGTGTCACTTCACGACGATGTGGATGTCCAGATAACAGCAGCCATGTTGAATGACCTGGGAGTGACCATAACGAAGGTCAATGATGTTTCAGTAAATTACATCAACTGCAGGATGGAAACAGACCATTTAGACACTATCGCCTCCTGGGATGATGTTCGATGGATGGACATAGATGCTGAGAAAATAACACTCATGGACCTGATTTCTTCAAATGCCTACATGGGTGTTGACACTCCACAATCCTTTGGATTCACAGGAAGCGGAATACTGGCTGAAGTTCAGGATAATGGAATAGATCTGGGACACGCGGACCTTGCACAGGTCATATACACGGATGGTAGTGTTGTGGCTGATGCCCACGGTACCTGTACCAGTGGTATCGTCTTCGGTAATGGAGCCGGAGATATGAAGGCCCTCGGGATAGCGTATGAGGCCACAGGCGCATTCTCAGATTGGTCCACTGGCCGTGCAGTATCAATTGCCAATCTATGGAATGGTGATTTCAATGAAGGAAGTGCAGGCGGATTGAACGGCGTTGTGCAGTCCAATTCATGGAGCCAGGGAACCTGTGATGGTCTTTATCAGGCCTATGCGGAAGAGGTTGATCAGGCTATGTTCGACTACCCTAAAGTTCTGACACT
>JAGLQE010000043.1 GCA_023137005.1 Thermoplasmata archaeon | reverse complement strand
GCTCTTGACCCGAACAATATAATGAATCCAGGCAAGATGTTCGAGTGGGAGAGCGACCATATAATTATGAATCTCAGATACCCCACGGAGGTGAACTTCGATGAGTGAGGGAAAGAAAATCAAGGGAGATCGACTGAAAGAATTTTACGATCAAACTCTCCTATGCACATCCTGCGGATACTGTAAATCCGTTTGTCCCGCCTTCAAGGGAACACTGTGGGATCACAACACTGCCAGGTCCAAGATGGTACTGGCATACGGCCTGTTGGAGGGAGATATCGAGGTCGATGATTCTGTTGTCAACTCCATATTCGAGTGCACGACCTGTGGGGACTGCGCGCGCAGATGCCCGTCCAATGTCAAGACCTACGAGGTGCTGATGGCCGCCCGCCAGGAGCTGGCCGAGATCCATTGCATACCAGAGAACCTGGGCCTCGCACTGAAGAATGTGGATTCCCACGGCAACCCCCAGGGAGAGGTGGCGAGTGCCAGGGAAGAGTTCCTATCTGATGAGGCAAAGGCCAAGGTGGGCGGGGGCGGCGATGTCCTGGTCTATCTGGGGTGCGTCACATCCATCACCGATATGAAATTAGCCAGTGCGATATTCAAGATACTGGAAAAAGCTAATGTGAGTTACACCACCCTGGGAGAAAAGGAGCCATGCTGTGGTTTCCTCAATCATCTAGCCGGACAAAGTTCCGAGAGGTTCGGGCAGAGCCTGCTGGACGCTATCAACACATTGAGCCCGAGGCCGAAGTTGATCGTCACCCCATGCCCCGGATGCTACCGTTCCCTTCACACCCACTACCCTGAAGAAGGAGTTGACCTGAACATCGAGGTCAAGCACATCCTGGAGTTCCTGGAGACCCTGATAGAAAAAGGCGATCTGGTGGTCACCAAGCAGCTGGAAGGCAATGTCCTTTATCATGATCCGTGCGATCTCGGAAGGCATGCCGACATCTATGAACCGCCCCGGAAACTATTGGGGCACTTCACAGATGTGAAGGAATTCGAATTCAACCGAGATAAAAGCCATTGCTGCGGAGGCGGCGGTGGTCTGCAATCAACCAATTATGATATATCCAGCACCATGTCCATGACCAGGATGGGCGAGGCCAAGGAACTGGAGGCGGATTATGTTGTTTCCGCTTGCCCAGCATGTAAGTCCATGCTGTCCACGGCTGCCGTTGACCTGAAGAAGGAAACTGGCAAGAAGATACGGGTGCAGGACCTTGTTGAGATAGTGGCCAAGCATACAAAGGGCAGAGAGTAGGACAGACCCACAGTAATGAGGGGAGCCATATCCCAAGCTAAGCATCAATTTCTTTAGTCTAGAGCAAATGCTGAGCTTTGATAATACAGACCATGTTGTAAGGTGTGGATGGATCTCTATTCAGAGACCCACCCATTAGATCCTGCCTTATCTCTAATTTATCCAACGTATCGGAGAGCTTCAGAGGGTGATGTCTTGGAAGCATTCCTCGCCGGGATTATCGTACACAATATGGTGGCACCGTATGCAATGGCTGTGACCAATGCTATCTTGCCCCAGGGGATCACATACTCGATATTATCGCCCATACCACTTATCATCACATTGAATATCTCGTACGAGACCATGATGCCGGTAACGATGCCTATGATCACTCCCATGGTTGCCACGAACAATATCTCGATAAGGAAGGCATTGCGTATGCTCTTTCTCTTGAAGCCGATGGACCGCAGTATTCCGATCTCCGGTGTTCTTTCAACAACAGAGCGTATGGTTATTATACCAAGGCCAGCAACGCCAACCACCATGCCCATGTAAAGATAAAGCTCGAAGAGAACGAACATAGAGTTCATCATCGCCATGGAATCCTCGACCATGTCCTGGACTATCACGGAGTTCATACCAAGAGCCGCAAAATCCTTTTCCAGGGTCATTGCAATGGCCTCGATGTCCTGGCCATCATCTACATCCACAAGGAAAACGGAATTGACCATTCCCATCATGCCGAATTCATTTATAACGTTCTCACGTGACATGAAAGCACCGTTCATCGTGCTCTGATCCACGATCGCAATGACCTGGTATT
>JAGLQE010000429.1 GCA_023137005.1 Thermoplasmata archaeon | reverse complement strand
GGAGATCATGGCACTCAAGGGTCCACCAGTGGAGATCAAGAAGTTCGCGGACAGCCTGCAAGCGGTTCGCGGGGTCAAGGATACCAAGCTGGTGATGACGGGGTTGGCCTGAATATAGGATCTTGAACAGATTACCTTCGGCTCCCCAGTATCTCAATTTGGCATATCTGGCCACATATCTAATACATGGACAGCAGGCTGGCCCATGATGAGTATGCCAGGAGTAACATGAACAGTGTGAATGCCATCAGACACCCCTTCCTGACCCTGATATCCATGTCCTTCAGGATGAAGGTTATGAAGAAACATGCGAATGCCATCATGAATATCCCTATCTGGGAGATGATGCTCAATATGATGGACCAATATATCCTGTCCTCATAATCATAATTATAACTCTCTCCAATATAGCTGAGAGTGTAGAAGGATCCCAGAATGGAGGACAAAAAGAATATCAAAAGGCCGCCGATCAGCATGATCTTCAGCCACGTTGGCAATATCAACTGGTCACTGGGATATGCCAGGGTTGGCGGCGGTGGTGGTGTATATGCGGAATAAAGTGTCTGTCCATCTGCAGGTGCATTAATATTTTGATTTGGTGTCTCTTCCATTTCTCTTCCTCCATTCTGTATCTCTATCCATCTTTATATTGGTTGTGTATTCTTTTGACAAACTATTCAAAAACATCATATACGGTACTATCAATGCCCATATGATATCCATGCCGTCTGAAGTGTATTTTGCCAAAGTAGGAGCCAGCAAGCATAATGAGAGATTGCCCAATAAGGTCCGCCAGTTATTTGACAAGGCGGGATTTGATTCCATTATTTCTAAGAATGATCTGGTCGCCCTCAAACTTCATTTCGGAGAGCCTGGCAATACCACATTCCTCAGGCCCCAGTATACCAGAGAGATAGTGGACAAGGTCAAGGAGAATGAAGGTAAACCTTTCCTCACTGATGCCAATACCCTCTACACTGGCCAGAGGTCCAATGCGGTCGATCATCTGAATGCGGCCCATCGTCATGGCTTCCTCCCGGCGGTCGTAGATGCCCCCCTGGTCATCGCGGATGGACTGACTGGCCGTGATTTCGTGGAGGTCGAGGTGAACTTGAAGCATCTGAAGACCGTGAAGTACGGGGCAGCTGCCTATCACGCGAATGTCATAGGTGCGATCTCCCATTTCAAGTGCCACGTGGTAGGTGGGATCGGGGGTGCGATCAAGAATGTGGGAATGGGTTTTGGCTCCCGTGCCGGAAAGCAGCAGATGCACTCGGATACCAAGCCAGTGGTGGATGGTGAGAAGTGCATATCCTGCGGGACCTGCGTGAAATGGTGCCCGGAGACCGCGATCACGATACCCGATAAGGCCATCATCGACCAGGACAAGTGCATCGGGTGTGGCGAGTGCCTCATCCAGTGCCCGACCAAGGCCATCAATGTCAGATGGGATGCCAGCTCCCAGAACATGCAGGAGAAGATGGTGGAGTACACTTATGGGATAATGAAGGACAAGAAGGACAAGATGTTCTTTTACAATTTCCTCCTGGACATAACTCCAGATTGCGATTGTGTGCCATGGAGTGGAATGGCCATCGTGCCGGATATCGGAATACTGGCCTCTACTGATCCAATAGCCATTGACAAGGCCTCGGCCGACATGGTCAATCAGCAGAGGGCGAATCCGGGATCCAAGATAACCAAGGCAGTGAACCCGGGGGATGACAAGATCCATGAAGTCCACAATATTGATTGGGACCTGCAGTTGAAGTATGGTGAGAAAATTGGCCTGGGTAGTCGGAAATACGAGATCATCGAGATATGAGATATCCAATGGCCAGTCATTAAAATTCTATTCCCGGCTTTTGGACTATACAAACCTTCCTAACTCATGGTGTATAACTAGGTAATATACCGCACAGTTTTATATATAGGAAAATCAATTAGCTATAATATCTGTTAGAGAGAATTCTAATTGAAGGTATCGGAGAGATAAAATGTGGGGAAGTAAAAAGAGTATTGCGATCATGATAGTAATGGCCTTTGTTTTTTCGGCCTTTGGAAGTATGAGTGCAACGAGTAGCACACCTGTTATTTCAGTTTCAGGCACGGAAATGGTGGTCACAACCCCCAATGGTGGTGAGATATATGATGCCGGATCTGTTCAAACAATTCAATGGACGTCCAATTTCACTGGGTCTGCCGCGGTCGACCCTGTTGGCCACTGGAAACTGGATGAGCAGTCGGGCATAATAGCATATGATGCCCAGGGCTCCCACGACGGTGATAATTTTGGAGCTGAAATAGGCCAAGCTGGAGCATCTGGCAATTCCTATTATTTCGACGGTGTATCTGATTATGTCCGTGTCCCCAATGACCCGGAACTAGATTTCACAACTAGTGAGGATTTCAGTGTCTACGCGTGGATAAATACAACCGCCTGGGATTGGGGCAGAGTGGTCGAGAAAAGAAAGTGGGGAAGTCCCACGAATGATGATACTGGATACCTCATGGTGATCGATGGTAATGGAGCTTTGTATGTGGGCCTTGATTTTTATGATACCGGATGCGTAGTGGTAAGTCCTTTTGTTGTGGCCGATGGTAACTGGCATCATGTTGGCATGGTGCGTGACGGTGATGTGTTGGAAGGTTTCGTGGACGGTGTAAGCATAGGAACCAGCAATGGCGCATCATCTGGAGATATTAGCAATACCAATTCTTTGTTCATTGGCACAGACCGCACTATTGGATACTTTGATTATACTGGATATATCGATGATGTTATAATTTTCGATCAAGCTGTTTACCCATATGATGATAATACTTCTGCCTCTAGTGTCGATATTTATTATTCCATCAACAATGGGGCCGATTGGTCCCTGATCTCATCAGGTGAGGAAAATGATGGTTCATACGATTGGACGACCCCCACGGTGAACTCTGATCAATGCCTTGTCAAGATCATTGTTACAGATGCGGAGAGCCAGATATACGAGGATGTGAGTGATGGTGTATTCTCTATCCAAATGCAGGGCCAGGTCGACCTTTCAATATCTGATAATGACATCTCCTTCTCGAACGATGCTCCTGTGGAAGGAGCTCCAGTGACCATTGAAGCGATCATTCAAGGAGATCAGAGCATGGCTCCTTCACTTGATCATTACGGAAGGGTCCTGCCGATCGGAGGCTTTGGAGAGGACCTCCACATCACGAGGCCCAGTGTGATGAAGAACGATGATGGTTCATATGTTATGTGGTATAGTGGGGATGCTAATGATGGTCTGTCTTACAGGCAAAGGGTTTTCAGAGCAATATCACCCGATGGGATAAACTGGACCAAGACGGGGCTGGTCTTGGATTATGGAGGGGCCTACATGGAATATGGAGTGTTCCGCTGTTCTGTCTTGAAGGATGATGCGGGCCTTTATCATATGTGGAATACAGGTGTTGGCTACTCTGGAGGTTACAGGGGTCATATTCACTATGCAACTTCGACTGATGGAATAACCTGGGTGAAGGAGGGGCTTGAGTTCACCTATGGTGAGGTCTATCAACCGGATGGCGTTTCTTCTCCAGCAGTTTACTTCGATGGAACCGAGTGGCACATGTGGTATCAAGGTGTGTCATGGGGTCCAGATACCGGCTGGATCAATTATGCCCACAAATCAAATATTGCAGATAACTGGATCTTGGAGGGTACCGCCCTTGGCTATGATGGCCATAGCCCCTATGATGATTATGGAGTCTCTTTCCCACAGGTACTGCCTACTGACTCCGGCTATGAGATGTACTATACTGGCCGTGATATAGCAGGTGTTTCCCGGATATTGCGTGCGACTTCAGTAGATGGCATGTCCTGGACACGAGACACTATCATTCTGGAGGCCGATCCTGCGATAGTAGCTAGTGTGGCCTCATCTTATATCATGAATGATGATGGATTACAGAAGATATGGTATACTGGCTATGACAATACTCATTGTGAGATATACTATGCCGAGAAGACACCTGGCACTCAAGCCAAGGATGCCACCTGCACAGTATCCTTCTACCTGGATTCTATCGATGAGGCAAATCTTATCGACAGGATGTTCGATGTCTTTGTGCCTGCCGATAGTAACACAACCCTCAGCACAGTATGGGTGGCCGAGGGAGGCGCTCATGACATAATTGTCGATGTCACGGATGTGACACCTTCTGATACAGACCTCTCGAACAATGTAGCTAGCTCATCAATAATTGTTCAAACTCCTCTCATAGCAACAGCAACAGCCACAGGCCCCCAAGGGGCTTATCATGACCCGCTCATTACATTGATATATACATGGACTGACTCTCCAGTATTGGTGGATATGTTTTATTCGAATAATAATGGTGATTCATGGAATTATATTGGAACCGACAATACCATTGACGGAACATTTGACTGGATACCTGATGTGAACTCTGGTCCAAAACCATCTAAATATTACTGGATCGCCAATGCCAGAGGGGGCCAGGATGATGTCGGAATACCTGTGAATAATACCGATCCCGAAGCGGGCCCCTTCAATTGGAAGACCTTTGATCTGAATATGAACGATCTGGTGACCCTCAATGTGAATAAGAATGATGGGGCTTGGTACTTCGTATCTACCCCATTAGCTATCAGCGGTGATGTGATCACGATCTTCAATGACGAGACCTGGGGAGATGAGGGATCTGATTGGGATATCATTATGTGGTACGACCCAACAGACACTGTGAGTCACTGGAAATCACACAATAAGAACTATGGTGGTACACAGAGCATGCCGGATGTGGACAATACCATGGGAGTCTGGGTGCACATAACCCGCAATAATGGTGACGGCTCCCTGACGATAGGTGAAGGAGTTCAACCTGTCAGTACGATCATCACACTGCATGCTGGCTGGAACATGGTGGGCTACCCAAGTCAAAGAGGGGATATTACAGTTGCTGAAGCCTTTTGGGGAACTGGAGCTGATATGATAGAGGTATTCGACCAGAGCCAGCCATACCTGGTAAGTGAAATTGGCCCTGGCAATCTAATGCAGCCTGGACAAGGGTATTGGGTGCATGTGCCGGTCGACACTGTTTGGGTAGTTGATTGGTAATAAATGATAGTTTGATCTGTAAAATGATGGCTATCCCTATCTTCCAAGGACCTCTACCAGCTTACCCGGCCTATTGGTTATTATCCCATCAACTCCCAGTTTAGCCAGTTTCTTCATCTTGAAGGGGCAGTCCACGGTCCATACCATGACCTTGATCTTCTTTTCTCTGGCCTCATCCAGAAGCTTGGAGTTGATCAGCCTGAATTCCGGGAGAATGAATTCCACATTCAATGCACTGGCCACGTGCAGGGTATCGACCTTCTTGTCCTGATTGGAAAAGCCCAGCCTCGCTCCATCCTTCTCTTTCAGTTTCATGATGGTTATCCCCTCTTTGGAAGTGAATATCACATCTTTCAGCCAACCATGTTTCTTGACCAGCTTGTATGCGGGTAGAACAGCATTCCGCACCTTGATGTCCAGTACCAGGACGCATTTCCCTTCGAACTCCTCCAGAACCTCTTCCAGGGTGGGTATCTTCTCTGTCTTTTTCACCTGTAATTCCTTGAGGGAGGCCAGGTTCATCTGGCTGAGAAAGCCGGAACCATTGGTCATCCTATTCACCTTCTGGTCATGGAATATCACTGGAACATCATCATTGGTTATCCTGATATCCAGCTCGATGTAGGTTGCCCCGTATTCCAGGGCCTTGTGGAAGGACCGGATGGTATTCTCGGGAGCAAGCTTGCTTGCTCCACGATGTGCGATGATCATTGGTGTGGACATTGGGGTAGGGATGGATGAAGAGGTTAAAAATATGTTCTGCTCTGCTCGCCGGCCTCTATTCTTTATTCTTCAGAGGATGTAGCCTGGATCTCAGTGTCCTGGGTTTCAGCCTCTTTGTCTTTCGCCTGTTTGCTGAAGTACAGGATGATCCCAAGAACAGCTCCAAGAATGACCATTATTACTATTATCAGGGATTGTAGGTTCATTTCCATATTATTCACAGTGAACATAGCACCTATTCCGACTATGAGGCCTCTGGAAAGCCCTGCCCAGAAGTTTGTCTGCACGAACCATTTCATTTCATAGACCTCTCCATCCTTATTGAGCAGGGAGAATATGTACAGAGGAATTGTATCTGGCATTATCGGAAGGGCGAGTGTGAGGTAGATGGCGATATAGCCGAATTTCTCGCAAAATCTAGTAAGGGCATCTGTAAGGCCGACGAACCATCTCCACTTGAACCAGACCCTCATGCTATCTTCGATCTTCTCGCCGATCTTGAAGACCATCCAGCTTCCGGTGGCCTTGCCAAAGCCCATTACCAGGCTTACGATGAAGAAGGCCGGAAAAATGCTGGTGAAGCCAAGGAACTCGCCCCCCTCCTGAATGAAAGGAACAAATCCCGCCAGTCCCAGTTCGACCGGGATAGGTAGTATGACGGCGGCCAATACGCAAAATATGAAGAACATGACCAGATAGGTGCC
>JAGLQE010000428.1 GCA_023137005.1 Thermoplasmata archaeon | reverse complement strand
CTGATGATGTCCGGGTTGTCCCGGATCAACTTGATGTCCAGCATGTTTAGGTCTCCATGATGTATGAAATCGAGATTGATTGATGAGATATAAAATTGATTACGCGGTCTTTGCTTTCTGGGAAGCTTTGGCTTTCTGTGGGCGGTCAGATCTCTTGCCCATAGCCCGTCTAGCCACCTTTTCCAGCTCCACCATGAAGAACACTGAGCTCGATATCAATATACAGAGTCCAAGTTCATAACCGTTCAATGCCGTGGTCCGGAAGACCTCGGAAAGAGGGGGCAGGTAAACCACCGACAACTGAAGGACAGCACTCAAAGCCACTGCTCCCAGAAGCCAGGGATTGGCGAAGAATCGTTTGGAGATCACGCTCTTATTCTCCACATGCATGGCCAATACATGCCACAATTGGAAAAATGCTATTGTTATGAAGGCCATTGTACGGGCGTGATTCGTTATGTGCTCGGGGGTTCCTGTGCCAGTATCGAGCGCCCACTGGAATATGCCCAGGGTGCCTATGGTCATGAGCGAGCCGACCCACACGATATGGTAAGTTATGCCTCCGGCGAAGATAGATTCCTTGGGGTCTCGCGGCGGTCTTTTCATTATGCCTTCCTCGGCAGGCTCCACACCCAGGCTGAGGGCGGGGAAACCGTCGGTGATGAGATTAATCCATAGAATTTGAATGGCTATTAGGGGAAGTGGCATACCCATCAAGGATGCCAGGAATATTACCAGAACCTCTCCGGAATTCGTGCTCAGCATGTACTTGACGAACTTTCTCACATTGTCGTATATGGTGCGGCCCTCTCCAATGGCCTCCACGATGGTGGCGAAATTATCGTCCGTTAGTACCATCTCCGAACTCTCTTTGGCAACATCCGTGCCAGTTATGCCCATGGCGACCCCTATATCAGCCTTCTTGAGCGCGGGAGCGTCATTCACGCCGTCACCGGTCATCGCCACAATATGACCATTTTCCTTCAGGGCCTTGACTATCCTGACCTTGTGCTCGGGCGACACTCTCGCATAAACATTGACATCCTCCACCACCTTCTCCAATTCTTTATCGGACATGGCCTCCAGGTCCAGGCCTCGAAGGCTCTCTCCTCCATTCTGGAATATGCCCAGCTCCATGGCCACTGCCTGAGCTGTTAGTTGATGGTCTCCGGTTATCATAATGACCTTGATGCCCGCCTCCTTGCATTTGGTGATCGCCGCAACCGCGTCCGAGCGGGGGGCGTCCATCATTCCCACCATGCCCAGGAGGGTGAATGATACCTCCATACCCTCATTAGGCTCGGGAGAGCCGTCTGGTATGTCCCTGAATGCCAGGGCCAGCACCCTGAGTCCTCGGGATGCCATCTCGTGATTCTGATCCACTATTGAATCAAAAGCTTCCTTTGTAAGGGGGACTGGCTGTCCGTTCTGAATGTATTTATCACACTTATCAAAAACGAATTCCGGAGCGCCCTTCATGTAGGCGATTATGTTATTGTCACGATTGTGGAAGGTGGTCATGCGCTTTCTCTCTGATGTGAAGTCAACCTCTCCGACCCTTGGCTCCAGCTGCTCAAGTTCCTCTTTGGTGAAACCCACTCTCTCTCCAGCCACTATCAAGGCTCCCTCGGTGGAATCACCATGCACGATCCATGTTCCATCCTCCAATACCGTGGTGGAGTCATTGCAAAGGACGCCGGCTCTTATGATTAGGTCCAGGTGCTCATTTTCAGATGTCATTATCTCATTGGAATTATGGGTGAGAACGCCTTCGGGCTTGTATCCATCGCCCCGTATCTCATAGGTCTGGCCATCCACAAAAACTTCTCTGACATTCATCTTCCCCTCGGTCAATGTCCCGGTCTTGTCACTGCATATGACTGTCACGGCTCCAAGGGTCTCGACAGACGGTAGGCGTCTGACCAGGGCATTCTTCTTCACCATCTTCCTCATGCTGAGGGCCAAAGATATCGTTACCACGGCCGGTAATCCTTCGGGCACGGCGGCCACGGCCAGGCTCACGGCGGTCAGGAACTCCTCCACCACATTGGCTGGATCCTTGATATAACTGACAAAGAAGACCACGGCGCATATTCCCAGAATAGCTGCTCCAATATTCTTGCCAAGCTTATCCAATCTTTTCTGGAGAGGTGTTTGCTCCATCTTCTCGGCCTGGACCATTCCAGCTATCTTGCCCAATTCCGTGTTCATACCGATGGAGGTCACGATCCCAATTCCTCGACCGCGCTCGACTATCGTGGAGGTGAAGATCATGTTCTTTCGGTCATTGATTATAACATCATGACCCAGGATATCTATCCTCTTGCCAGCAGGCACAGATTCTCCTGTCAGGGAAGCTTCATTCACCTGTAGGTTCGAGGCCTCGATGAGCCGACAATCCGCTGGTATCTTGGTTCCCGCGCTCAGAACAACGATATCACCAGGAACCAGCTCCCTTGTGGGTATGACCATGCTCTTGCCATTGCGTATAACATTGGCCTGAGGAGCGGTCATGGCCTTGAGCGCGGCCATTGCCTTCTCGGCCTTGTACTCCTGAAGGAAACCGAATGTAGAATTGAAGATCACGATTATCATGATCACGGCCGCATCGTAGAGTTCCTCCTTATGTCCTCCAGTAATTCCAATGAAAGCCGATATACCAGCAGCTATGAGAAGTATGATGACAAGGAAGTCAGTGAATTGCTGAAGGAATAGTTTGAGAGGGGAAGTGTGCTCGGCCTCGGAAAGTTCATTGGGTCCGTACTTCTCCGATCTTTTGAGGACCTCGTCTGAATTGAGACCATACTTTGATGTTCCCAGCTTACTCAGGGAATCTTCCACTGACAGGGCGTGCCATTGTTCATCTGCCATCTAAGTGTGTATCTAATTGTAATACATAAAGCTGTACATGGGGAATCCCATAGCCCAAGAACAAATACTTAGTTGGCAAGGTGGTTGGAACCGTGTTCACTCACCAGTTATGCCTTGTGCTCATCAAGCCGCAAGCTGACATCATAGGCTAATGTGATGCTTGGGGAAAGTGCCTACTCAGACTTCTCGCCTTCGGCCGCATCCTCGGCTGGAGCATCGCCTTCGGCTGCTTCGGCCCCTTCCTCGCCCTCGGCTGCTTCTGCTGCTTCCGCATCTGCTGCAGCTGCCTCGGCTGCCTCGGTTGCCTTTGCTTCCGCTGCTGCCGCTGCTGCTGCAGCTGCCTCTGCCTGGATCCTTTCCATGTCCTTCTTGCTGACGAACTTATGTGCTTCCCTGTTGCATCTCTTGCACAGTGCTAGCATATTGATCAATCGCTTACGGCCACAACCCTTGCATGTTCCAAGTCCTTTCATATAAATTCCTCATGATCTGTCTAAATGTTATTTTGCCACGAAAATGTGGTATTTCTGTTCGGCCCCAGACAGCTCCTGCTCTATTCGTTTGGCCACGAGCTTATCTGGATGGTGCACCGATGACACCCTCTCTCCGATATCCTCAAAGGACTTGAACACGCCCTTCTTTCTCTCGTCGATGATGGACCACATGGATTTCTTGCCCAGTCCGGGAAGTAGCTCCAACATGTGGAAGCGAGTGGTAATGGCCCTTGCCTCATTATAGAATTTGACAAAGACATCCTCATTATCCATCACTATCTGATGTATTACGAAGGGTAATTCACTATGTGAGGCATTGGTGAGGTCGTCGTATCTTACTCTTCTTTTCACATGGAGGATCTCATGCCTCTGCTCCGCATTCTTTCCCACATACACCCTGTCACCAACTGTCAATGCGATATTGTCCTTTGGAGTTAGTTCGAATAGCTTGAACTCGGTATCTCCTACAGCATACGCTATGGGCTCATGGCGGAAACCTCTCTTGTCCCCCCTGCCATGTGGTAAATAGTCCAATATGAATGCGTAGTCTTCCACTTGCTCCCCACCTATTCGCTTTTCCTAATGGTCTCCAGTATATTCTCTATCATATCTGGATCTAGCACAAAGCGCTCTTTTGCAAAAAGTGTCCTGACCTCGTCAGGGTATTTGGGCATGACATCTACCAGTTTACATGCATGTGCCTCTGTCAATGGTTCTATCTTCATGAGTGACTCGACCAGTTTCCTTGATTTCTTGGCATCCAGCTTGGCAAATTTCAGTGCATGGGCAAGGGCATAGTTCTGCTCTATTGTGAGCTCGCGCTTTTCCTGTTCTGTTTCGAGCAACTCCTTTACCTCTGCCAATGTCATATACTGTTCCTTAGAAATAATATCACCCCTGCTTCTTAAGGTGCTCAGGCCTGACTATAAGTTGCTTCATCTTATTGCCGTGTTTCAGGTCTACCAAATAAGAGTTTCCCTGCATACCCACTATGGTACCGCAAAGTCCCTGAAATCTTGTATGTGGCATTCCACCGTGCACACTTGGCTCGATAACTATATTCACACTCTCGCCCTCTTCGAATCTGGCGAATGATCTGGTTATTGGCGGCATGCCTTTATCTCTCACGTTCTTTCGCAAGATATTCCTTGTTTTGCTTCGTATTCCCTTGGACCTTCTTACCATTTTATTCAGCCCCTAATTCCTTGCTGTCTAATATTTCGAGCACATCGAGTTCCTGTATTTGAACCTTTACCCCAAGTTCGCCAGCGATGCTGGGTTGAGTTCTGCCATCATCTCCATGCACCAGCTCCTTGATATAGGTACCGGCCTCGGCCGTGACGGCCAAAGACATTATATTGCCCGAGAGTCCGAGTAAGGATATCTCCTTTATCTGCCTTTTCCTTATCTTGTCGGCTCTTCGATGTTTCACTCTAGTCGGGGTTCTCTGCTCGATTATTTTACCACCAAGAGAAACAACTACTTCTTTAAGCTTTTCCTCGGAAAATTCCCCTTCGATGATACCTGATATTATGTATTGTTTTTCTGGTCTGGCATTCTTGACCTTCACGACCTCGTCATTGTTGGTGATGCGCATTTCAGTGGCTCCGGCCCCCATATTCGAGTCCTGAATATCCTTCATTATCTGGTCAAGCGGAACATTTCTCGTCTTTGGTTCCTTGATCTCAATGACAAAAGGCCTGCCCCTTCCCTTCATCAAGGCATCAACATCCTCCCTGCCCATTCCATGGAATTTATGATCATTTCCATCAGAATAGTGTATGACATGCTGGCCGATTATCTCCTCCACACTGGTCTGGTACATCTTGCCTGTTTGGCCACATCTCTCACAGCCTTTACCCAGACACTCTCTGCATGGCCATCGGGTCTGAGGGATGCCTCTCACGGTCTTCGTGTAGCGGCCGTAGATGAACAGAGGAGCGATCTGAAGGTTAACTGATTCATACATGGTGTCTATGACAGCCACGATATCTGGCTTATTGAATTCCACGTCTTTCTTCGTGATAGAATAAATGTACTTTCCAACCTCTCGGTTGAACTCGGCCTTGATAGGCTCGCTGAACTCTCCAGATACCTGGGACCAGACCATTTCTTCTTTCTCCACTATCTCCGGGTCGAACTTGGAGCCGACGAGGAATGAATCGTATTCCCAATCTGACATCTGGGAAATGGCCAGGTCAGCCATTCGTGGATGATCGGTAGCTATTCCTTCACATAGCCAGCAATCCGATGGGGATGCGGGTGAAGGGAGCTCCACCATCTCGTGTATCGCACGGCCTCTGGCATCATTGGTCAAGCCTTCAGCATCTGTATCTCCCTGGCCCAGCTTGGCAAATATCCTTCCCAGACATGAGTCACACAGAACATTCTCATTGATGAATGTGAGGTCGATCTGTTGGATGATCGGTTCCATTTCTTCCTTGAACTTTAATATGGTCATGGTCATGCTCCTTTAGTAATAGATGTAGTATAGTTAGAAGAATAAGATTAATGATTGATATAAATAATTATAGATAGGTCAGATAAGTTGGATTATTACCGATAGGCTTTTATCATTATAATGAACTATGGGAATGCGAATTGGAGGAGTTCCATGAAGACCACAAGGATAAAGACCTTTATCAAGGGTTTGGATAAGGAGATGAGCGGGGGCGTCCCCGAGGGCAGCGTTGTTCTTATCGCAGGTAAGCCAGGGACCATGAAGTCTTCACTGGCATTCAATATCCTGTATCACAATGCCAATATAGACGATGTCAGCGGAGTCTATGTCACCCTCGAACAGAGCAGGGAAAGTCTTTTGAGCAATATGGACGGCCTCGGCATGAAACTGGGCGGCCTGGAGAAGGAGATCAGTGTTCTCGACCTGGGAATGATAAGAAAGAAACTCACCCAGCTGACCAATCAGACCTGGATGGAAGTCTTCAAGATGTATCTCCAGAACCTGAAGAAGAACATGGACATCAAAGTCGTGGTCATTGATTCGCTACCTGTCTTGGAGGTAATGGCCAAATTCCAGAATCCCAGAGAGGAATTATTCCACTTCTTCGAGTGGCTGAGGGATATGGATGTCACAGCCTTCCTGATAACCGAGATGCAACAGGGCTCGGACCAGTTCTGCAAGTATGACGAGGATTTCCTGTCCGATGGTATCATCCATCTGGACCTGAAGAGGGAGAACAATATGGTCAATCTCTTCCTGGGAGTTGTCAAGATGAGGCAGACCGGCCACAAGAGAGGGTATTCACCCTTGATCTTCGACAAGGATGGTTTCGAGATCGTATCGGACTAGGTCTACAATGGAGCATGAGATTACAATGAATGAGCCTGGGCTGTAGGTTTGTTAAGCTGGGTGCGGGAGGTTTAGGGATAATGTCCAAAGGTTGAAGACCCCCCCGCCCTCTGGGCGAGGCTCGAGGGTTTCCAGTTGGTATTGTCACTTGCTAACACATCACTGAGAGTACCCCGCCCTTGTGTTGCTCAGGATTGGGCTCGCTACG
>JAGLQE010000427.1 GCA_023137005.1 Thermoplasmata archaeon | reverse complement strand
ATCAGCAATAATGGAGCTGTATGGAACCAGGTATGGGCCAATACAGCGACCCTGACGGATGCGGCCTGGGGCCAGCAGTCCTATGATATATCAACTTGGGCAGATGGTCAGGCAACTGTCTACATAAGGTTCAAGATAGATGGCAGTGATGGAAGCTGGCAATATTCGGGATGGAATATCGATGACATGCGTGTCGAGGCTCTTGTGAACGGCGGCACAAATGATAATTGCCTTAACTGGACCCTATCCGGTGATGATGGCGGCGGCCAGAACGATGTTGATCATTACAATATCTACAGGGCTGATAATTCAGGCGGACCATGGGATGCTGGAGCATACATAGATGGCGTATCAGCAGGAATTGCCACATACACGGACCTGGGACGCGGCGAGTTCGATGGAACCAACTGGTGGTATGTCATTAGAGCCGTGGACACTGCGACCAATGAGGAGACCAATTCCAATGCAGTGCCCGAACAGCTCAGCGGCAATAATCCACCCAATGCGCCCATAAACCCTGTGCCTGCAGATCTGGCAACGGGCATCGGGACTTCACCAGCCTTGAACGTTGATGTAATAGATCCAGATGGCGACACGATGGATGTGTACTTCTATGATGCCTCGGATGACAGCCAGATAGGCTTTGACAATAATGTTGCAAGTGGTGGAACTGCCGCTGCTTCATGGAATGGTCTGGCCGAAAGTACCACATATACCTGGTACGCGGTCGCTGATGATGGTGAGTTCACCACACAATCAGCCACGTGGAGCTTTACCACAATTGACCTGACACCACCCGGAGCAGTGACTGGTCTCACAGTGGAGCATTACGGAACTGCGGCTGGCTCGACCACCTACACATACAGTGGGATCACAAATCCATCTGCAACGCATGTAGCATCTTATTATGATATTCATGACATGACTGGGCCTGGCCCGAATCCTCAGCAGGGTCCATTCGAGGCAACCACTACTGATTATGGTTACATTACAAGTTCAGATGATGGCATAAGATGGACAACCCTAGATCCAGGAAATGGAGATGAGGCTTTTGTATGGAGTGATATCGTTGTGGCCGAGAATCCTGCAATAATCACCCAGATAGACCTGACCTTTGAGGGACAATGTGCCCTTGCAACGGACTATCAGATATGGGCATATGATCAGGTAGGAATGACCTGGGGCCAGATAGGTACAGCTGCCTCTGCCTCAGCAGGCACGGACCTCTCCATTACCAGAAGTATCACCACGAACTGCGCGGATTACATATCTGGTAGCGGTATTTTGACATGGGGAGCTTACCAAACCACAGAGAATGAACCAGTCATTGTGGATTATCTAGAGGCTGTTGTTCAGTTCAGCGGCGGTGGAGGCCTTG
>JAGLQE010000426.1 GCA_023137005.1 Thermoplasmata archaeon | reverse complement strand
CAATCATCATGAGCGCGGCCCAGCCAGTGAATGCAGAGATGATCCCGGACGATCTTAGTTCCGGAATCCAGATAAGTGAATTCCTCTATGATCCAAGTTGCCCGGAGCTGGATGGCGAATTTATCGAGATACAGAATATCGCCCTCTGCCCGGTGAACCTTCTGAACTGGACACTGAGCGACCAGGACGGGGATATTGACCTCTTCTTTCCCAATATCATCCTCCACTCCGGCCAGATGGCCGTGATATTCTCAGGCCATGGCGATCTCACTATCGATCAGGCAACTGGCTCATATATCCTTCACATGAATAAGTCATCCTCACTTCTCACGAACACCGGAGACGATATCCTTCTGGCCAATGCAACAGGATCACCCATGGACTTCATCAGCTTCGGGGATGGCTCATCCACGGATCTTCCACCATCGGGCTTCAATGGCTCGGTTCCTCTGTCCTTCATTCCAGAAGGAATGTCATATTCCAGGCAGGGAAATAATTGGAGCCAGTCAATACCCACACCCGGTTCCCTTCCTCACAGTATCGATGGTATACTGATAACCGGCCTATGCCCGGATGTGAAAGGAGGAGGAGAGTTCATCGAGATAACCAACCCAACCGCCAAGGCCATTGATCTTGCGCATTGTGCTATAACTGATGGAGAGGGAATGGCCATATTCCCCAGTGGAACCACAATAGCCCCAGGCGAGAGTCTGGCCATAGCTGATAATGGAACTAGATATCATGAATTGACCATGGAGTTTCCGAACCTTTCCTACACTGGTGATTCAATATCTGGGAACATGGAAATACCAGGCACAAGGCCCATGCTGGCCAATGATGGCGACGAGGTCTTTATCATCGATGCTGGACTGAACAAGGTGGATACCCTCGCCTATGGTGATTCCATATATCTTGGAGAGGGTTGGACTGGAAGGCCTATCATGGAATTGGACGCGTACCAGATTATCAGGCGGGTATGTCTGGATGGCATATATCTGGACACGGATTCCGTAGATGACTGGAACGAGCTCAAGCCACTCAGGATGGGACAATCCAATCACACGATACAGACCATCGAGTCCAGTGGAAATGTAGGGGCTTTCGTCTCTCCAGATTGCTCAATGGAAGCACTGTTGGCCGAGATAGAAGGAGCCAGTCATAGCATATCACTCAATGTCTATGAGTTCACGAACAGGTACCTGGCCAATGCTCTCAATGATGCTATGATTAGGGGAGTGGAGGTCAAGATCCTAGTGGATGGCTCGCCTGTTGGCGGAATGTCGGATGCCGAGGTAGAGGCTCTTTCATTCCTGGCCAATTCCGGTGCCGAGGTCCATCTCATGAACCCCAAGGATCCAAAGGTCGAATCAAGATACAATTTCAACCATGCAAAATACCTGATCATCGACGATATCACATCAATAATCATGACCGAGAATTGGAAGATGAGCGGTGTGCCTATTGAGGGCACTGTTGGAAATCGTGGATGGGGAGTCATCATCCATGATTCAGAGATAGCTGGCTATTATTCCAATCTTTTCTCAGGAGACTGGAACCCCGCATGGGAGGATGTGACAATATTCGAGCCATTGAATGTAATGGACCTGCCTGTCTGGTATGGGGTGGATCAGACGATCGTTCCGATATTCGAACCCACTCTTTCCCTTACTCCGTCTCGTATCACTCCAGTGGTGTATCCGGATATGAGCCTCGGCTCCGATGATCCGGTACTGGGAATGCTGGATGGAGCCAAAAGCTCCATCCTGGTCGAGGAATTCTACATAGACCTGCATTGGGGAGCAAGAGGCATTGATGGCGAATGGACCCAGATAAATCCATACCTCCAAGCGGTCGTGGACGCGGCAAGGCGCGGCTGCTCTGTTCGGATATTATTGGATTCAACAGATTACAATATCAAATTCGATGATTACAATGATAATGACAATACCGTGGCTTATATCAATTCCCTGGCAGATGAAGAGGGACTGGACATGGAGGCAAAATTGGGCCGCTCCGGCTCGCATATCTTCACAAAGATACATGCCAAAGGATTGGTGGTCGATGGCTCTAAAACCCTTGTTTCCAGCATCAACTGGAATGAGAATTCATGCACCAGGAACAGGGAAGTGGGTGTCATCGTGGAGAATCAGGATATCGCATCCTATTTCACAGAGGTATTCAACCATGATTGGCAGGACTTTGTTCAGGTGTCCATTCCAGCTCCGGTGATCGAAGCCTCTGGAACCTTCACAGTGAACTCCACCATCTGCTTCTCAGCCATGAACTCTACCTCCGCAAGCCAGATAGTGAACTGTTCCTGGGACATGAACTCGGATGGCGTGATCGATGGATTCGGGGCCGATATAACCTGGGCATATTCCTGTGCTGGCCAATACAATATCACCCTCACGATCGAGGATGAGAACGGCACCAGGAACACGGCCACTCTGATGTTCAATATAACTTCCCAACTGTCCCT
>JAGLQE010000425.1 GCA_023137005.1 Thermoplasmata archaeon | reverse complement strand
GAGCGACTGTAAGGAGCGCATTCAAGAGCTCGAACAAAGTGAGAGATCCGGTATGCTAAAGTGGAGGGGATAGATTTGGAAAAATTACTCGAAATGGCAAGGAAAGTGGCTGACCAGGCGGAGGTGTTCCTCCACGAACAGAGCTCCTCCACACTCTCAATAGAGGATTCAAAGCCCTCGGAGATGGAGGGGTCCATCCAGACCGGCTACGCACTGAGAATTATCAAGGACGGGAAAATGGGCAGCGCGTACACCCGCAATCTGATCGATAGGGAAGACCTCATCAAGAACGCGATGAACAGCCTTATAGGGGGCGTTAAGGCAGATTACACCTTCCCCGCACACCAGAACATAGGGTCGGTCGACCAATACGATAAAAGGACCAAGGAACTGGGTTTCTCCGATATGTTGGAGATGTGCACGCAGGTGGTGGACTTCTTCGAGGGGAAAGTGGAGGGACAGCTCGATTGTTATGCTGGGGCTGCCACCACAAGGAGAAGGGTAATGAATACCAGTGGCTGCGACCACGAGGAGAACGGATCGCGCTTTTATCTGGTACCAAGCCTGGTATTTCCCAATACCCACACTTCCATATTGAGATACTTCGTGACAAATGGACCAGACACTCTGCCCGAGAAAGATCTTCAAGATATACTGGACACGTACACCGCCTCACTTCCGGTAGTGGATATGGGATCCAAGAAGACCAAGGTCCTGTTCCTGCCCCTGGCCGATCAGGGCTTCCAGTGGAGGCTGAATGCCGCGGCCAATGCCAAGAACTTCCTTGACAAGAGCTCGCCCCTGGCCAGCAAGGTCGGGAAGAGCATTGCCTCCGACATGGTCACGATATACAATGATCCCCTGGACCTGGAAGGAGCTGAAGCTTGCGCCTTTGACGATGAAGGTGTGCCGACCAGGAGATTGGACATCATCAAGGACGGTGTCCTGCAGACCAGTTTCAATGACCTGGACTATGCAAAAAAGATGGGCGTGGAACCCACTGGCACTGGATTCAGAACAATTATGTGGGGGGGCGACGAGGTCACCCTGCCACCCACTCCCTACATGAAACATCTGAGAATGGAGCCCGGCGAACACAGCTTTGACGAAATGCTGGAGATGATGGACGAGGGCGTGATGGTCTTCAATGGCATAGGCGCGCACAGTGGTAATATCCTCAATGGTGACTTCTCCTACGGCCTCAATCCCGGAGTGCTGGTGAAGAATGGCGAGATCGTCGGAAGACTGAGGGACGGCATGGTTGCTGGCAATATGTATGACATGTTCAAGAAGGTCATAGCCATCGAGAAGCAGAATCACATGAAGAACGGAATTCCACTGCCCAGTGTGCTGTACGAGGATGTGGCGATCTCGGCAAAATGAGTGATCGTTAAAGATCTGGCCAAACTTTCAGGCTCTGTATCAGGTTTGAAAGTTTGGCACAATCCTTAATACCCTCCCCAAGTATCTTGCATAGATGATGAAGAAACTGGCGACCCTGGCCCTCAC
>JAGLQE010000424.1 GCA_023137005.1 Thermoplasmata archaeon | reverse complement strand
GAACTTCTCGAGGATAGGTTCAATATCGATGTGAGGGTCTTTAGCGAAGTGATCGACATCGATAGGGAGAACAAGGAGATCGTGGTCAAGGATCTGAAGAAGGGCGAGGAATACAGAGAAAGCTACGATGTTCTCGTGCTCTGCCCTGGCGGCTCACCCATAAAACCACCTCTTGAGGGTATCGATCTTGATTCGGTCTTCTCTCTATGGACGATCCCTGATTCTGACAAGATAAAATCCTATGTCGCGGATAATGACCCGAAGTCCGCAGTGGTCATAGGTGGAGGATTCATCGGTCTGGAGATGGCCGAGAACCTCAAGTACCTTGGTCTGGATGTCACAGTTGTTGAAATGCTGGACCAGGTCATGCCGCCTCTTGATTTCGAGATGGTGTCATTGGTACATCAGCATATCATCGATCATGGTGTTCACTTACACCTTTCAGATGCGGTCAGTTCCTTTCACAAGATGGGTGATAAGACAGTTGTCAAGACCAAGAGCGGAGCCGAGTTGGAGACCGACATGGTCATTCTTTCCATCGGTGTAAGGCCGAACAATGAATTGGCCAAGATATCTGGACTGGATATGGGCGACCGCGGAGGAATAAAGACGAACAAGAACATGCTGACCTCGGATCCAAATATCTACGCCGCAGGAGATGTATGCGAGGTAACGGATTTCATCAATCGACAGCCAGCCATGATCCCACTCGCAGGCCCGGCCAATAAGATGGGACGTATCGTTGCTGACAATATATTTGGAAGGGCATCAGAATACAAGGACACCCAGGCATCGGCCATAGTGAAGATATTCGATCAGACCGTGGCACTTTCTGGTAACAATGAGAAGCTTTTACAGAGATTCAATATCCCATATCTGAAGTCATATACGCAATCTGGCTCACATGCAGCCTATTACCCCGGAGCCCAGATGATGAATATCAAACTCTTATTCTCTCCAGATGACGGGAAGTTATTGGGCGCACAGATCGTTGGAATGGATGGGGCCGATAAGAGATTGGATGTTCTTGCCACCGCCATCAGGGCAGGCATGACCGTCTATGACCTTGAGGAACTGGAATTGGCATACGCGCCTCCATTCTCATCTGGGAAGGATCCGGTCAATATGGCTGGTTTTGTCGCCAGTAATATCCTCAGAGGCGACGTGGAAATGGTCTACTGGGACGAGATAGATGTGCTTTTGGAGAGAGAGAACACAGTGTTCATCGATGTACGTGATGACGATGAGGTCGAGATGCACAGGCTTCTCGGCGGAGCTATACATATCCCTCTCAACGAACTCAGGAACAGACTATCCGAACTGGACAAGAGCAAGGAGTACGTTGCCTACTGTGCCATGGGCCTACGCGGGTACATCGCATACAGGATGATGAAGCTCAATGGTTTCAAGGTAAAGAATATGAGCGGCGGTTGCACGATATACAATGCACCCAGGGCCAACTTGGTAGTTAGGGAGATCCAACCCGAAAAAATAGTTGCATTCGCAGAAGATTGCTTTGATAATTTCGATCATGAGATCAATGCAAGCGGTATTCCATGCCCGGGGCCAATAATGAAGCTGGCCAAGAAGATCAAGACTATGGAAAATGGTGAGGTATTGAAGATCACAGTATCTGACGTAGGTTTCTCCAGAGATGTTCCAGGTTGGTGCACGAAGACAGGTAATTTACTTGTTTCCATAACTGAGGACAAAGGCTTCTATTATGCCCTGGTCATGAAGGGAACCGAGATGCCTGCTACAGCTGCTTCTCCAGGTACTGTTGAAATACCCACGCCTGCCAAGGGAGCACCCGATATCGTGCCGGACTTCGAGGTCAATGCCTGTGGAGTTCCATGCCCGGGACCAATAATGAAGCTGGCCAAGAAGATCAAGGTGATGGAAACAGGCCAGGTCCTCAAGATAAGTGCATCGGATGTGGGCTTCTCCAAAGACGTCCCCGGCTGGTGCGCGAAAACAGGCCATGAGATGATATCCATGACCTCGTTGAAGGGCATCTACACGGTATTGATAAGAAAGGGCTGAGCTTAGCCCAGTCTAGCCGATCAAATACAGAATTGACGGCCTGGTCCTTTGGCCAGGTCGTCATCTTTTCTATTTTTAGTGGTATCTAACCTTTTAAGATAGAGTGTCATGATCAATGAATTACGGAAGTATGCGAAGAGAATACCGCCGTTAACCCAGCGATGTATGGCAAATGACCGCTGAGAGCTAATCTCAGCGAGTTTGGGTTAATGGCCTACAATTTGAACTTCCAGGCCTGAATCAATGATTTAAAACTAATACTAAGGCCTGATAGTTAAAACCATTGGTCCAGGCTCTGCTGGCTCCTGGCCTTCTTGGCATTCTCCATCTTTCCCAGTACGGAATCCACCCTGTTCCTTGAAAATCCATATTCCTCACACATGAACTCGGCTATCTTGTCTATCTGGGGGTCATGCCATTCCAGGGTGTAATCATCCGTGACCTTTGGCTCGAGGAATAACTTGCGGACAGCATCGAAGCCTGGCACATCCAGTTTCTTTTCCTTGATGGCCTCCTCACCACTTCCGAATTCTTTCACCAGTTTCAGGGCCTTCTTTGGACCGATACCCCGTATCCCATCATTGAAATCTGTTCCCATGAGTATCCCCAGGTCCACCAATTGTTCTCGACTGATCTCTAGGGCGTCCAGGGCGGCCTGCAGGTCTATTGCCTCAGGTTCTACCGTGATGTAAACCTGGCGTCTGGGCATCTTCCTCCTGCCGCTGAGGGTCATGTTCCTGATGAGGAGCGGTGTGCCAAATAGAAGCGAATCAAAATCCTGGGATCCCGAAGCGTGGACATCGCCTTTCAATGCCATGTAGCTGGCCTGTGCCTCCCCCTCTTCCGGGGCCTTCAATGTGGGCACGCCCATGTGGTTGAGCAGTACGATGGCCTCGTCCACCATGTCCCGAGTCAGTTTCGAGGTCTGCTGCGCCTTGGTCCTGGCCTTCTCCATATCTCCCTCTGCCAGTGCCTCGTCCCATTGTATCTTGGCTTTCTCTTTCCTCGCCCTGCGCTCTGCCAGTGTGCTGCTCTTCAGGTAATGGGGTTTTCCATCGAAAACATAGATGGGCTTTATTCCCATCTCTAGAAGACTGGCTGTTCGATAGAGCGCGCCTGACAAATGTGAGGTGATCCTTCCCTTATCATCCTGTAGTGGTGTTCCATCCGGTCCCCTTATGCTTGAAAGGAACTGATACAGGACATTGTAGCCATCAAGGGCTATTGCCTTTCCCTTGTAATCATCCAGCTTGACCTTGTTAGCCACCATTATCCCCGATATGTCCAGACCCATAGAGGGTGTAATGTGACATCATCATAATAAGAATATCTACATAGTAAGGGGAAAGCCCGGCAATCCTGCCGGGCTCATTAGTTTTATTTCTTGCTCAGGTCCTGCCTAGTTGTTCTTGAAATACCAGATAAGCCCGATACCTGCTGCCGCGATGATCACCACGATGATGATTATCCAGAGCATTGGAAGGTCCATTCCTCCGGCCTCCGCTGCCTCATCATAGTTGTAGTGTGGGTAGCCAGTCAGGCCATCATTATATCCCGAGTAGACGAATACTGAATCCGTGTCTATGAATGTGGGTATCGTGTAGGTTCCTGTGAACTCATCTCCCTCGTCCCTGGTCAGGGTTATGTAATTCCCACCTGGAACCCAGTTGAACCATTCCTGATCGGCCATCGGGTTTTCAGCATCCACATCCACCTCGCCGATGATCCACATTGTCATGATGGAATCATCATAGTCTGCGGGCATGGTGATCGTCACATCGGTTGGTTCTCCGATCGTGAAATCACTGGACTTGACCTTGACATTCGTATCTCCTTTTAAGTCACCATCTATGACATAGGCGCTGGAGCCTTCGTAGTCTCCCCAGCCTTCTGGCCATTCATCGTAGGACATGATATCGTCCGCATCATAGGGGTCGTCCCATGTGGTCAGGTCGGATATTGTGAATCCTGATTCAAAGTAAAAGCTGAGCTCGCATTGTTTGCTAGGTGCAGTGAAATCCAATGTGAACTTACCGCCTGCATCTGTTGTGACCACGCCATAGGTCGTGACCTCAAAAGGCTCGTCAATGTGTTCCGGGCCTGCATCGGTCATGCCGTAATTGGTTCCCGAGGCTGTCACATAATAGTATATCTGGCGGCTGGCCTGGGGTGCGGCATTGTAGTAGGCCGTGTATTGCCTGGATATGAGCTCAGCCACATCGTATGTGCTGGTCTCACTATTGTATATGATATCAAAACCACTGTGTTCCGGGGTCTCATGCCCCTCATTGAAGATAGAGCCTGAGAATGACTGGTTCAATACGCCACTCACAGCAAAGCCCTCTACATATCTCGTATGATCCGAGGTTGTGATGCCGGTCAGTGAAAGTAGGACAAGTCCGCTCTCATTGGTGGTGCCCATATTGTTACCGTCCCCTCCATCCACATAAACCGTGGCTCCGGAGATCGGCTGACCTTCAAAGTCTGCAACTCCCATCTCAAAGGTCGCTGTAGTTCCTACGATATCTATCAGTCTATGCCAGACGTCCATGACATTGACGAAGATGGTGGCCTGGTCATGTCCTCCTGTGTCTGGTGCCGCGTATATTGAGTATACGCCACTAACATATGTATCTGGAATTGTGTAATTGGTCTCATAAATTCCTGGACTCTTGATGAGAGAGTATGTTAGTGCGGTCTCGTTACCGTCAGGTCTGATAGCGACCAGTGAATTGAAGCCATTGACATCCAGCAGGGTTGTTCCATATCTCACCTCGACGGTGGCAGTGACCGCATCTCCCGGATGGGCCTCGATCATTTCCTGGCCATCGAAGTTCACATCCACTGTATTGTGGAACTCGAAGATATCCACATGGATCGCCTCATTGTAGTTCTCCGGGTGGCTGATGCTCTCCTGGTCCGTACCGATCAAGACATTGTAGTAAAAGTAAAGATGATTGTCATCCTGGGTGACCACGTGGCTGGCAGTGTAGTGGCCCGTGCTTGGATGAACTATGGCCAGGCTATCCGGGTTGTTCAGGTTCCATTGCGTGCTCAGGTATATCTCCACGACATCGTCATCCGGCACATCTGCCAGAACTCCTTTCTGGTACACGAAAAGTTCCACTGTTATAGTGTCCCCTGCCTTGTAATCCCTGTCGTCTATGGTCATAACAACGTTCAGAGAATCATTCACTCCCGATACCATCATTGGTAAGAAGCTGGCTACTAGCAATACAGCCACAGTTAGAGTGACTAATCTGTTCCATCCCATCATATTTATCCCGGACTAATATATTCTTAGGTGTATATAATAGTTAGTAATTCCCTAGTGAACAGGCGCGAATTTTAACAATACATAACTAGATCTTGAGTATGCGAGCAGAATATATTTACCCTCCAACCTCTATCCAGGTCTCATGAATGTTAGGGAACTGTGCGAGAATATCATTTCGGATCCAGAGGGCTTCATTCCCACCCTGGAGGATATCATCCTCTTTCTCAAGGAGGCCACCGATGTCCTATCCCGAGAAAAGAAAATAACCCACAGGTCTGGCTATGGGCTTTTCATCGGGGATATCCATGGTGATCTACATAACTGCCTCAAGACTCTGAAGGTCGCTGAGGATAACAATGCCATCCCCATATTCTTGGGAGATTATATTGATCGCGGAACCCACCAGATACAGGTGGTG
This sequence comes from Thermoplasmata archaeon, assembly GCA_023137005.1. Taxonomy (GTDB): domain Archaea; phylum Thermoplasmatota; class Thermoplasmata; order SG8-5; family JAGLSY01; genus JAGLSY01. The sequence goes on along the minus strand of JAGLQE010000424.1, from coordinate 1,042 downwards.
AACTACCTGCTCGCAAGAAAGATACTTGACCCTGACAGTCTCGTTCTTTTGCGAGGGAACCACGAGTTCAAGGAGATAAACCTCAAATTCGGATTCTCAGATACAGTTATGGGAGTTTACCCCGAGACTGTGTACTGGCTTTACAATATCGCCTTCTCCGCCCTGCCCCTGGCCGCGGTCCTGAACAAGAAAATAATAGGCCTTCATGGAGGAATTGCCAGCAATACGAAGTATCTCAAAGACATCGAGAACCTTCCAGATGACCAGATGAGTGGCTATGATGACCGGCTCGGCAATTTGTGGAATGACCCCAATGAGGAGCATGATGGCTTCCAGGCCAATAAAAAGCGAAAGGTATTCTATTCATTCGGTAGGGATGTGTTCGATGAGTTCATGCAGGATAATTCTCTCTCTCTAATGATCAGGGGCCATCAGGAGATAGAGGAAGGCTTCAGATATTCATTTGATAAGAGATTATTATCCATATTCTCGTCCAAGGGCAATGAGAAGGTGGTGGAGCCCAAGGTCGTGCTCGTGGGCGGCGGAGAGGTTGAGGTCATTTCCTTGGATTGATTTTTAATTTCTTTATTAGAAATACTATTGCCAAGATTATGATGGTCGGTATTGCCGCGAAAATGATGATGAATAATATTATCCCTGTAAAATCTGGACAGCAATTTTCTACAGGATTATCAATATTATAATTGTCCATGACAACGATGGGAATTGACTGTGTTCCATTTTTATAACCTGATCTGAAGGCAATAACACTAACCGTGTATTCTTTGTCCCCATCTATATCAGCCGCCTTGAATGTGAACATGGCCTTTCCCTCGGAATCTGTTTCCACAACTGCTGGAGAAATTTCCGGTTCCTTGGGGTCCACCTGTATCACGATACTGGCATTTGATACTGGCTCATTATCCGGATCAAAGACCAAGACCTCTACAGTGGTCATTCCTGATATCCCTGAGGCATCCTTGTCATCTATCACATCGGGGTCTGCATACATCATGACAGCGAGAAATTTAAAATCAGTGGG
>JAGLQE010000423.1 GCA_023137005.1 Thermoplasmata archaeon | reverse complement strand
ATCCCCTTGCCCTCCTTCTCCACCTCTCGGATGATCTTTGACGATTCGATGTCGCGGGGCTCCAGCGGATAGGTGAACTGCTCGCCATCCATGTTCAACACCTGGGCGCCCAGTCCACGCACCTTCTCTGTGACGAGCAGGCCGACTATCTGCTCCGGGAACACAGCGCCCGTGGGATGGTACTGGACCGAATCCATGAACACCCACTTGACACCGACGTGGTATGCCATCACGATGCCGTCGGCGGTGGCGCCGTAGTGGTTGGTGGTCTCGTAACCCTGGATGTGGAGTCTTCCGAATCCACCGGTGGCGAGAATGGTCGCCTTGGACCGGACGATCTTGTACTCCTGGGTCTCCATGTTCATCAACACGGCGCCAACACAGGCTCCCTTATCGTCCTGTATGAGCTCGACAGCGGAGATGAACTCCACGACCTCGATCTCAGGTCGGTTCCGGACCTCGTCCCGGAGGGTCTTCATGATCTCTCCGCCCGAGTAGTCCTTGGCCGAGTGCATCCGCTTGCGGGACGTGCCACCACCGTGGATGGTGATCATTGTGCCATCGGGGTTCTTGTCGTACATCACCCCCAGCTCCTCGTGCCACTTGATCACCAGGGGAGCGTCCTTGACCAGGGCCTCAACGAGCTCCGGCTTGTTGGTGAAGTGGCCGCCGCCCATGACGTCCAGGTAATGGATGGCCGGAGAGTCCTGGGGTTTGCTGGCAGCCTGGATGCCGCCCTGGGCCATCATTGAATTGGCATCACCATGCCTCAATTTGGTAGTGATCAAAATTTTGTCCTTGCAAACACCACCAACCTCGTGGGCGAAAAGGGCTGCAACTGTTCCAGCACCGCCTCCGCCGACAATCAGAATGTCCACATCATAATCTATCTTCGAAAGGTCCACATCACTGGTGTTCAGGATGGACTTGGCCTCCAGCAGGTCCACTATGCCATTGTACATGAGATTGCCCTTGTCCACACCAACCTTCACCTCGCGTCTTGTCCCTTCCATGAAGTCTGGATGATACTTGTTCAATGCATCCTGCCTTTCTTCCAGGGTCATTGCAGGGTATTCCGCGGTAATGTTTTTGTCCCTTTTCTCCTCTACTTTCTTGATAGACTCTAGCATGCATTCCGGGTAACCATCTATAATCTTCATTGTCCGTCACCTCCTTCATCATCCAGCTCGCCTTTTGCTTCGATCTTTCTGGCCCTGTATAACTCGATTATCTTATCATTGTCCATGTGGACGAGCTCTTCTATCTCTTTGTCATACTTGCCGCTCTTCAGCATCTCAAGGCACTTCTTCAAATTCTCAGAATCTGGATCAAGGTACTTGCCTCTCAATCGTCTGGCCAGTTGACCAACATGATAATGCTTGATATCTGCCGGGCATCTCATTGCGCACATGCCGCACTGGATGCAGTCAAATGAAATCTCTGCAGCTTTTTCGATGTCGCCTCTCAGGGCGCATTGGATGTACTGCATAACATTGATATCCTGGGGACAGGATTTCGTACAGGTATTGCAGGAAACACATCTGGCAATCTCTGGATAAATTGACAAAAGAACATTGTCATCGGGTTTTAGTTCATGGATGTCATATTTCTCCTTGTTGGCAGGAACGAATGGTATCTGGACAAGATGCATACCATCCTCAACCAGGGCCTGGCAGGCCAGAGCGAAATGAAGCTTCTGCTCATCTTCTTTTCTGTAAACCGTGGAACAGGCACCGCAGAATCCAGCCCTGCAACCACAGCTTCTGATGTACTGGTAGCCAGCAAATTCAATGGCCTTCATTATCGTGAAACCAATGGGAACTTCGTACCTTTTCCCCATTATGAATATCTCGACGGTTCCTTCTTCAGGATTTCCTTCATCTTGCTTGGCGCACTCTGCATCTGTTTCAGTCATGTGGTTACCTCCACTATATTCATCACTTCACCACTCCTTTCTTCTTTAGCAGTGGTATTGGATCAACTGCATGGTTCTCAAAGCCGCAGTTGTCAATGTCCAAACCCAAAGCGATGGCTATCAATTGAGTATAATAAAATGTGGGCATCTGGCTATACCCTTCGAATAATGCCTCGGCCTCTTGTCCCCGAACATCAAGATTGTACCTGCACAGAGGGCAAGATGTGATTATGGCATCGGCTCCCAGTTCCTTTCCAAAGTTGGAAATTCTATATGCCCTCTTTGATGTGGATTCCTTCTGGTCAATGGTATGATAAGAACCGCAGCACTCTATCTTGTAAGGATTGTCCAAAACCTCTGCACCAAGTGCCTTGAGCAGGTCAGATAATATTACTGGTTCTTCTGCATCGTCGATGGCAACCTCACGGGGCCTTAGCATGACGCAGCCATAGTAGGGCATAATCTTCATGCCTTTCAAGGGATGCTTCACCATCTTCTTGATTTTGGCAAAGCCAACCTCATCTCTCAGAAACTCAAGGAAATGGAGCACGCTGACCGTATTCTTGTAATCGTTCTCCTTGTCCATGAAATCGTTGAGGGTCTCAAGGTTATCTGGATTATCCTTTACCCTTAGATTGGTCTGTTTAAGAGTATTGCAGCACATATCACAAAGAGTAACAATTGTTTCTTCTTCTTCATCTTCAGCATGAATTAGATTCCTTATTGGTGCGAGATGATGCATAAGATCATCATCTGTGAGAGATGAAACAACTCCGCAGCAGGTCCAATCATCCATTTCTTTCATTTCATGACCCAGAGCTTCCGCTATTGCAAATGCTGATTTTTCAAGGTTTTTTGCAGATGTTTTAAGTGTAC
>JAGLQE010000422.1 GCA_023137005.1 Thermoplasmata archaeon | reverse complement strand
CGGGTGCTGTCAAATTCCAGGTATTGGCGCCGTCATCAAAGGCCTGAACACTATTGCTGAGGAAGTTATTGCGATAGATGGTATTGTTATGGCTGGCATTGTCCGATCTCAGCCCGTAGGCATTCTGCGTCATGTCATTCAAAGTGAAATTGCTCCAACTGGTGGAATTCAGGTATATGCCATTGCCTGTGTTTTGATCGATCGTATTGTTCGTTATATTCGCGTTCTGGACATTATACAGGGTCAGTCCCGTATTGCTGAAGTAAGGCAGGCCGGAACCTCCGCTGGCATTGGAGAGCGTGCAGTGTGTGATAATAAAATGGTCCGTGGTATTGCCAATATAAAGACAGGAGCCTGCTCCGTTCCCCTCGATCTCCAGGTTCTCTATCACCCAGGGCGTGCCAGGATTCCCGTCCCCCGAGGAGGCGTGTATTGAAAATTGCGCATTATTGTCTATCCTGATGGGAGGGCTTGGAGCATTGAGGATATTCTGCAGTTCGGTCCCGGTTGTATTCTCAAATGAACCCATATTCGTTAACAGCATGCTGATAATGATAAGAAAACTGAACCAAACAATGAACATTCGCCTCATGATACCTCCTCAATAAGTAGTTCCATACTATAGGCAGTATTGCAAGAACCTGCATATAGGCTTTTTGACTGTTCCTACCCAACCACATACCTCTCCCCATTCACCACCATCTTGTCCCTGATGGCCTTCTCCGGATCCACGCCAAGCTGGAAGAACATCTCCAGGCCGTACATCATGACATTCACCAGGGAGGTCATCACCTGACCATGGCCTTCCTCGATGGCTTTCAATTCATCAAAGGCCGGGTCAGCCAGTACGAAGGATTCCAGGAGATAGCTGGATGCCACGCTCAGCTCGGATGACAGGTACCTGGGGGTGTAGAAACCGTTCCATTCGTCGTCGGTCAGGGAATCCGCGAAGCCCCGATTGCCCTTGAAATATAGGAAAATCTTCTTGGATGCGAACTCGCAGTTCAGTTTTTCCATCTTATCCGAATTGGCCTGGATCATGTTCTTGATATCCTGGTCAAGGCCCTCGCCGCCCAGGTAATGGTACATCTGGAGAGAGTAGATCAGCACATCGGCCAACTCTCTTTCCACGGCCAGTAATTCTTCGGGATCGGCTTTCAACTCGGAAAATGATGGATCGCACCAGAGGAAATGCTCCAGTAACTCGCCAGCCTCAACACTCAGGGCCATTGACAGGTTCTTGGGCGTGTGGAACTTCTTCCAATCGCGCTCATTGGCAAATTCCATTATCTCGGCTATGATCTCTTTCACAATTATAGAGAAGAGGCGGTCAGATAAGAAGGTGTTGATAAACTGGCTTTCACTAGGCCATGTTCCAATACACCTCAATTGCCCGATAAACCCATGAACGAGCGAGCAGGCTAACCCGATATTTCTTTTGGATTGGGAACCTTTTCTTTGGAGGGTTAGCCAGCGCAGCGAGGATTAAAGAAAAGGCTTCCGTAGATAGCATAGTATGATAAAAAGTAAAGTGATGGCCTGGCGAAAGCCAGGCCATATTCTGTTTTTGTTCCGTTCAATATTGGTTAGTTACTTTCTCTTGTTGAAACAGTCGCGGCAATATACTGGCCTGCCTTCTGTTGGTTTGAAAGGTACTTCTGTCTCTTGATTGCACTCAGCGCATGTGGCTTTGTGCATTTCGCGTGGTCCTCTGTCGTTGTATCCCATTATCTTACACCTCCTTTGGATGTATAGATCACCAATCATTTGAAAACAGTTAACAAAGAAACCTTCACTAAGAGCCTACTATGATCTTCTGATCAAAGGGTAGTAAACGATATAATACATAAGGGTTGTTATTGTTTTTAAGGAACGAGATCACCGTTTGAACTGATCATCACGGTTCCCAGGCTTCTTCTGCCTTCTCTGATTGCGTCGGCTATTCCTGTGTGGATTGGGCTTTCTTCCGCCGGATTGGCCACCAGACTGGCTCCGGGATTGCCCGGGCCTATTGCCCTGAGCCTGCCGGTTTCCTCCGCCATGTTGCTTGCGTGGCTTGAACTTGCCCGCGCCCTTGGGCTTGTGCACTGGCTTTGGTGCAGGTTTCAGCTCGACCTTGACATTATATGGCTTGTAGTCAAAGACCGGAATGGATTGCCTTATGAGCTTCTCGATGTCTTTGATGAATGCCTTTTCTTCGGGAGCGCACAGTGATATGGATATGCCCTGACAGCCAGCACGGGCAGTTCTTCCGATGCGGTGAACATAGGTCTCCGCAACATTCGGGATATCATGGTTTATGACATGAGTTATGCCTTCAACATCTATGCCTCGAGCAGCAATATCTGTTGCCACCAGTACCTTTATGGCCCCGGCCTTGAAATCTGCAAGGGCTGCTGTTCTGGCTGTCTGGGATTTATTCCCGTGTATGCCTTCGGCCTCTATGTCCGCGCGTGCCATCAACTTGACCAGCTTATTGGCCCCGTGCTTCGTGCGGGTGAACACGAGCGCCCTGTTGACACTTTCATCTTTAAGAATATTCAGTAGGACATCGGTCTTCGCCTTCATGTCCACCAGCATCAGGCGTTGGTCTATGGATTCGATAACTGGTTTATCAGGCGTGACATCAACCCTCACAGGGTCATGCACCATGGTCCTTGCCAGCTTGATTATATTTGGAGGTAGGGTGGCGGAGAAGAACATGGTCTGCCTCCTATCTGGAAGGTGTTTGAGAACCCTGCGAATATCATGGATGAAACCCATGTCCAGCATTCGGTCTGCCTCGTCCAGAACGAATATCTCTATTTTATGCAGGTCTATATGTCCCTGATCTATGAGATCCAGGAGTCTACCAGGGGTCGCTACTAGAATATCAATTCCTCGGTTAAGAGCCTTGACCTGTGGTCCCTGCCCCACACCACCGAATATGACTATGGAATTCACGTCAAGGTGCCTGCTGTACATTTCCAGGTTCTGGAATATCTGGGCAGCCAGCTCTCTTGTGGGCGTCACTATGAGGACACGAACGATCCCACGCTCACGCCTGAGCCGGTTCTTGGCCAGGTGCTGGATGATGGGTAATGAGAATGCCGCGGTCTTTCCAGTCCCTGTCTGGGCGCATCCCAATAGGTCGCGACCTGCAAGTAATGGGGGTATGGCCTGCAACTGGATCGGTGTGGGTTCAATATAGCCCACATCTGTCAATGCGTGTTTGATCGGCTTGATCAGGTCAAAATCACTGAATGTTTGATCGGTCATTAGGTAACCTTCGGGTCAGTGCCAAGTTGGGGTAGTATTAAAGGTATTCCACGTAAATTCCCAAATATTAAATGTCCTTCTTCATGAACCAGACCGCACCCGCGATGGCGAACACCACTGCCATGACCACAACCACCAAGAACGACTCGAACAGGGGTTGCCCCGCCATCACTCTGAAGCCGTAGGCCAGTGGATTCAATATGGATGGTTCCGAGCCCGGATTGGCCATCTGCCCAAAGGAATAGGTGAATGACAGGAACAGTGCGGATGCAAACCCTGCCAGCACAGTGGGTGTGGTGGCCTTTAACGGTACGCTGAAAAAGAAGGTCATGGCCATGACGAAGATCATGAGGGGAATGATCATGACCTGGTGGACTAAGAAAAGCCCGAGGTCCAGCCCCCCGACTATGGCCCATGCAATGATGCCTGCTACAAGGGAGCCCAGCATGAAGATCACGATAAAGGAGATGACCGAAGAAACAGACCTTTTCATCAGGTACTGTAAACGGGATTCCGGCCGTGCCAGCATCAGTTCCAGGGTCTCGTCGTCCACAGGGTCACTTATCACGAAGGCCCCGAAGCTCACGACCATCAGCAACAGGAGTTTGAGAACATCCTCGAACCACAGGTACTCGAAGGCGCCTGCAGAGCCATCCGGGGCCGCTGCCTCCAGAGCGTCCTTCAGGCCCTGGGGGGAGTACTCCACCATGGCCGCGAACATGAGGGCGAATAAGGCCAGGAACATGATCGAGAATACGGCCCTTTTCGAGAAGAGCATCATCTTGATGTCCAGGATCATGGGCTGTATGTTCATAGGTCCTCGCTCTTGAACTTCCAGATGGCCAGGGCCAGGAAGGGCAAGCACATGATGATTATTACCAGTGCATGGCCAATGTAGAGACCGGCTGTCACATCATTGGTGGTGAAGTAAGTGGCATAGTAATGCGGGGTGATCTTTGCAGCGGCCAGCATCGCATCAGAGTTATATTTCATCGTATTAGGGAGCATGTAGAAGCTGAACAGCCCGAAAGAAATTATGAAGGACAACAGGTTTGATTTCACCATTGTGGAGATCAGCAGGGCCACACAGAGGGTGAATACCCCCAGAAGCCATAACAGACCCGCAGTGCCGAAGTATGCTCCCGCCGTCAGCTCGGGTACCTGGGGCTGGATAGCGAAGTATCCTGGACCGAGGGCACCGAAGAATAGGATGCTGAAGGCTAGAATTGCTGAGCCGAGGTTGATGAACATGTACTGGACCCTGGATATGGGCCTTGAGAGAAGAATTCCTATCCTCTCAGCCTTCTTGTCACCGCATACGGCATCAAACACGAAAAGCGGAGCAGTGAATAGAGTGACCAGCTTGGTCAGTGCCCCATCAAAGAAGAACCACTGGAACCTTAGGTCCGGGCGGTCATTGAATAGGTTAATCAGTTCTCCATAGATAGTGCTTGATTCCATCAGCATGTCAATGAGATAGGCCCCTGCAACAACCATGTAAACCGACATGAGAAGAGCTATAAGTCCTCTGACCGAGAACAGTAAGTTCAGGGTTCGCTGCCATATTATTACCGGGAAGTTGACCTTAGTTTCCATGACTGGCCACCTTCAGGAAAACCTCATCAAGGTCTTTCGACCCATGCTTCTGCCTCAATTCCTCTGGGCTTCCCTGCTCGATGAGTAAACCTTCATGGATTATACCGACTGTATCACAGATCTTCTCGACATCGCTGAGGATATGGGTTGAGAAGATCACTGTCTTTCCCTTTTCTGCAAAGGCCTTCATTGCATCCAGCACCTCATTGCGGCCCAGTGGGTCCAGTCCCGTGGTAGGCTCGTCAAAGAGAAGGATATCCGGGTTATGTATCATGGCCTGGGCAATTCCCACCCTCTGCTTATTTCCCTTACTGAGGGTCTTGATCTTCCTGTCCAGGTTATCTGTGAGATTGATCTCGGCAGATATGGCCTCTATTGCTTTTGCCACATCCTCCTTGGACATCCCGCTCAGTATCCCCATATATGTGAGGAATTTTCGGACGGTATCACCACCCGGCATTCCATATGATTCCGGGAGATAGCCAATGTGTTCCCTGGCCTCCACACCATTGTTCAGGACATCGATACCTTTTATGCTGGCCTCGCCGCCAGTGGCATAGACAAGACCTACCAGTATCTTGAGCGTCGTTGATTTTCCAGCACCATTGGGTCCACAGAAACCATAGACCTGGCCTTCTTCAACCACCAGATCCAGTCCTTTCAAGGCCTGCACGTCTTTATAATCCTTTTTTAACTGCTTTATCTCTATCGCACCCATTCTATCTCCTCATGAACTAGAATGTGGAGAGATTATTTAAATGGTATGTGGGCAAACCCAAAAGGGGAAAAATAAGGCAATCAATAATTTCTTTAACAATGAAATGATGATAGCCTAGATATCACAGAGGAAAGAACATGGACCTCAAACTCGCATTGCTCGTAGGTGCTGGCGGCTTCATCGGCGCCATACTCCGCTTCGGAGTAGGTGGATTTCTCAATGAGCCACGCTTCCCCTCCGGCACACTGGCCGTTAATATTCTGGGCTCATTCCTTCTGGGAGTGATAATGTTCTCCTCCCTCAGCCAATTGAACCTTTCTGATGAATGGAAGATGTTCCTGGGAGTTGGGATCATGGGGGCCTTCACGACCATGAGTGCCTTCAGCTTCGAGATCCTCAGCATCCTCGAGGAATGGCAGGCCCTGAAAGCTGGAACCTATATCATGGTGACAGTGTTCCTGTGTGTACTGGCAGTGTATCTGGGCAAGCTTTTCAATACGGCCGTGTTGGTTAAAATAATGTAATTATTATAATTTTAATTTAATTATTAATAATATATAGTTCTATAAATATTTTAATTAAGACATATAATTATCCAGTACACCATTTCCAGCCTCGCGGAATGCCCTGGAAACCCCACCGACACCTAACTTTATACCGCCAAAAACACGAGACACGATGAGCACATGGGAGCTCATATCATTCTTGGCGAGTATCTCCTGAAGCACCTTCCCTGGGTGGCCCACCTCTCCATCATCCTTGCTCTGTTCAATTACCTGGCCATCCTTGATGAAGCGAATGGCATAGCAGTGGTGATTGGCCTTCTTGTACTTCCTGCGATGGATCTTGAGGATATTATCGACATCCTCAAGCGAGTCTATGGAATAAAAATGGGCGAAGAATTTCGACTTCTTCTCCACCATCTTGACCGCATTCAGTTCTTCCATGAGGGATCGCATGGCCGAGATGTTTAATAATGTTATGCAAATCCTTAAAAACATAATTCACAATCAACCCCCGATACCATGAAGATACTTGTAGTGGGCGGAGGCGCCAGGGAGCATGCGATCACAGAGGCATTGAGCAAGGATGATACCACGATATTCGCGGTCATGAAGAACCGCAACCCAGGCATAGCCAAATATTGTGAAGATATACTATATTTGGCCGAGACCGAGGTGGAAAAGATCACAGATTGGGCTTCGGACAAGGGGATAGAAATGGTGATCATCGGCCCGGAGGGGCCCCTGGAAGCCGGACTGGTGGACGAGCTCCTGGAGGTCGGGATACCATGTATCGGCCCCACAAAAGAACTGGCCAGGCTGGAGACCAGCAAGGCCTTCACCCGCGGCCTTTTCGAGAAGTACGACATACCCGGAAATGCCAAGTACGCGGTCTTCCACAATCTGGATGGGATGAGAGACTGGATGGAGAGACTGGGAGAGTATGTGATAAAGGATGATGGGCTCTGCGGTGGCAAAGGTGTGAAATTAAGCGGAGAACATCTGGCCACGATCGATGATGGCCTTAAATATGCTGAAGAATGCATCCTGAAGCATGGTTCCGTGGTTATAGAAGAAAAATTCGTGGGCGAGGAGTTCAGCTTGCAGGCGCTTTCAGATGGACACACAGTCATCGGCTCACCACTTGCCCAGGATCATAAAAGGGCTTATGAGGGAGATACTGGCCCCAATACCGGTGGCATGGGTAGTTACTCTGACAGCGATCATTCATTACCTTTCCTGAGACCAGGAGATTATGAGGAGGCACTGGCCATCACACAGAGGGCCTGCGATGCATTGCGCGAAGAATGTGGCACACCATACAAGGGCGTGATGTACGGAGGTTTCATCGCCACGAAGGACGGGGTCAAGTGCGTGGAGTTCAATGCCAGATTCGGAGATCCCGAGGCCCTGAACGTACTTCCCCTATTGGAATCCAGCTTCCTGAAGATATGTCAGGCCGTGATCGATGGCAATCTCACCCAGGACATGGCGGTTTATAGCAATAAGGCCACCGTGTGCAAGTACATCGTGCCCAAGGGTTACGGCGTCAAGTCACTGGTGGGAGCCGAGGTCACACTGGATGAGAAGTTCATCGAAGAGCAGGGTGCGAAGCTCTATTATGCATCTGTCAATGAGGAAAACGGAAAGGTGTACACGACCGGTTCCCGTTCATTAGGGGTCATCGGCATAGCGGACACAATAAACGAGGCAGAGCGAATATGCGAGAGGGCTGTTAATTCCATAAAAGGAGAGGTTTTTATGCGACATGATATCGGCACACCCGAGGCCCTAGAAAAACGTATAAATAGGATGAGAGAAATTCGAGATTGATTGTACTATAATAGTACCATAATATTTAAAATATATAAATGATAGAATAAAAATATCTGGCTATATAAAGATTATATTAGAAATCAGATATTTAAAAAAGCTATTTATATGCCCTATGTATACACCATGAATGGGATGCAAAATAGGATGAGAGAGCGAGTGGTTTATCATGGACCTGAGACCAGATCTGAGACATGTTGCATTCCCGGTCGACGAGACCTTTGAGAGTCATACGGCTTGCAGGAAATGCGGGGCTACCCTTGTTGTTCTTCCGGAGGACAGGAGGCAGGGTTTCTGCTTTGATTGTTTTGATATTCTTGACACCTTCCACAAGCACGAGGTGGATGAGGGTATTGTCTTCTCTCCATCTTTCAAGAATGGTTTTTAAGCCCTCATTTTTAATTAAGAAAATAAGATCGACTTATCCAATTGCACTATTTTTAAATTAAGATCAAGCTCAGAACAGGTTCAGACCAAACCTTCGAGAATGGCGAAATCCAATATACCAGTAAGGACGAACTGGACCGCGATGGCAGCCAGTATCAGACCCATTATCCTGGAGAAGGCCAGGGTACCCATTCGGCCTATCCTCTCGAAGATCGCTTCACCATAATATAGGATGAAGTAGGAAGCTACCATGGTTATCAGGATGGCCAGTATCACCATGAGAGTGGCAGTCAGGCTGAATCCGTCAGCTGAGCCATCGGCCATATAGATCATCACCGTGGTTATGGCACCTGGACCGCCGAACATGGGTATACCCAGAGGCACGATACCGATAGCCTGGCGGTTCATTGCTTCCTCCTT
>JAGLQE010000421.1 GCA_023137005.1 Thermoplasmata archaeon | reverse complement strand
CCAGCATTGAGCATCATCTTCGCACACACACTGCATGGATGATTAGTGATGTACATCTTTGCTCCGTCCACACTCACCCCGAAATAAGCGGCTTGGATTATGGCATTTTGCTCCGCGTGAACACCCCGACAAAGCTCATGGCGCTCTCCACTGGGCACATTCATCTTATCCCTGATGCATCCAGTTACCTCGCAATGAACCAAACCCTTTGGTGCTCCATTGTATCCTGTTGAAAGCACATGGCCCTCTTTCACGAGGACCGCTCCCACCTTACGTCTGAGGCAGGTCGAGCGGGTTGATGCCAGTGCTGCCATTTCCATAAAATATTCATCCTTGGATGGCCTTGTTATCTTACTGGGGGCTTTGCCCTCATTCTCTGCTGGATCGATGATCTCTGGATCTGACATATAAGTTCAACTGGGAGATAGTATTCTCTTTTATTAAATATCTCACCCGATTTTCCTTGGGCTTATTTTATATATGAACAGTAAATTCTGAGGGCCACAGGGTTTAGGATGAATGTTGAAAAGGTTAAAAAGTCAGCATGGGGCATCACGAAGGATGTATTGCTGGCCTTGATAGTTGTCGTGATCGTGATGGGAGCTTTATTCGCCTATTGTCAGGTCTGGCCACCAGTCGTGGTAGTAGAGTCAGGCAGCATGATGCATGGTATGAACAGCGAGATCGGCATAATAGATACTGGAGACATGGTCCTGGTAAAGAAGGCTCCGTCCAAGGAGGATGTGATGACCTTCATAGAGGGAGAATCACGTAATAAAGGAACCTATGGCGAGTTCGGGGATGTTATCATATACAGACCGAATGGCAGGGACGATCTCACACCCATCATTCACAGAGCGGTATTGTGGATGAATATCAATACGACCCATGTCCAGACCTTGCCGGACGAGAAAATAGATTACAATAATTACACCTATGATATTCCTGAATTGGGTCTTTATGATACCACATACGATTTTACTCTTTCAGATTATGGTTACAAATCACGTGACGTATCAATAAGCCCGAACGGGATCATATACAATTTTAGAAGGATGAATGTGGAACCCCACAGCGGCTATATCACGATGGGTGACAATAATTGCCCAACATACGATCAGAGACAGGGCAGCTACCTCCTGGTGAAGGAAGAGTGGGTTGTGGGAAAGGCCTTTGGCGAACTACCCTGGTTCGGCTTGATCAAACTCAGCCTGACAGGGGATCTGGAAACAGGAGCCGCCCCACCGAACAGCTGGCAGAACCTGTCCATAGCTATTCTATTACTACTGGGCATACCACTCTTTATAGATTTTGGATTGCCCCTCTTCCTGAAAAAGGATGATGATGAAAAGAATGAAGGAGCTGGCTCTGATGAAAATGCTTCAGACCCTGATGAGGATGTGGATGCAGAACAGGAAACACCATCCAGGCCTGAAGATCTTTCATCAGACCCAGAGAGTGATAAGCAGGCCGAGAGAACTGAGAAACCACCTGAAAATGATGGGGGTGTTGAGGGTGAAAAAGCAGAGCCAGAGCCGAAAAATATTATAGAACCTGTACAGAATGATGAACCGCAAGCTTCAATTGAAAAGCCTGTTGAAGAAGAGCCTGGTACAATACCTGAAAGAGAGATTAAAGAGTGAGATTGCCAGGTATTTACATAGATCACATTAAAGTGGTCTGATGTTTTAGTTTATAATCGCCCAGATCCTGCATCATTGGATCACGAAGAAGAACTGTCTTGGTTTCCAATAGGGGTACACTGGATACTATTTCCTTGGTCCTTCCGGCACGACCGAGTGATTTCACCCTGGCACTGATGATGCCCATCATGTCCAGCTCGGAAATGAGATCAGTAACGCGCCTCTGGGTCACCATACTGAGGCCTGTTTTCCTGCAAAGCTCCTTGTACGTGGCATACACATCCCCCGTGGTTAGTTTGGATTGGCCTATCTCCTCATTCATCAATATCCCTAAAAGGATGAGCTTGGATTGCATGGGGAGTGTCCTGACCGCCTCAATAACGCAATCCAGTTCTATCTTGTTCTTGGCCTTGTAAACATGCTGTTCAGTGACTTTTTCATCTCTATTGCGCTCGGCTATCTCGGCGGCCACTCTCAAAAGATCCAGTGCACGCCGGGCATCACCCTGCTCATTAGCTTCCACCGCGGCACAGAGGGGTATGACATTTGGAGAGATCACACCTTCCTCGAAGGCGAGGTCCGCCCTCTGGGTCAGGATGTCTTTCAATTGCTCGGCATCATAGGGGGGGAATACCAACTTCTCATCGCTCAGGCGACTTCTCACTCTGGGATCCAGAAGCTCTGTGAACTTCATATCATTGGAGATGCCGATTATGCACAATTTAGCATTCTCCAATTCGTCGTTAATCTTCGTTAGTCTGTATAATGTATCGTCCCCACTCTTATAGATGAACCTGTCGATCTCGTCCAGCACGACCAATACAATACGCTTTGCTTTAGTGTATATCTTGATTTCTTTGTTATTATACAGTAGCTCAAGTACACCTTCTGGATATTCTATTATCCTACCATCTTCATCGAGTTTATGAACTGTGTAATTATCTTTATCTATTTTTACTGGAATCGATTTATTGATTTTGGTGCAATTGGAAGTTATTGTGCTTATTAGCTCATCATCCACAATACCAGAATTAAGATTATCTATAGAATCCTCAATCCCTGATAGAGGGATTGTGATGAGGTGTTTTCTTTCTATCCACTTATAAAGGGAGTTGTAAACTCTTTCAGTGGACCAACCAGTGGGGGGAATTCGATCGTCGAATTCCTCAATGAACCTATTACCGATATTCTGTAAAACCCCGTACTGAGTATCCACGATCTCACAGTTGATATAAATGAAGCTCACATTCTTGAATTCCGCCAGGTCGGAGCCCGCAGCCTTTGTGATCTCCTTGCTCAGATACTTGGCAGTGGCTGTCTTCCCCGTGCCGGTCTTCCCAAAGATCAGGATATTAGAGGGTCTTTCACCCCTGAGTGATGGGGCCAGTATGCTGGCTATCTGATTGATCTGTTCATCCCGATGTAGGAGTTTTTCCGGTATGTAGGATGGTCTGAGGATGTCCCTATCCCTCTTGAAGATGGGAGGGACCTCCAGGTATTTGTCGAATATTGTGGCTGTCACGATGCTCCCCCTTTTGTATATCCATGAAAATCATGGGGGGGACCCCTTGGTTTCCATTGGAACTCTGCTTTATGCATTTCCGGTGGAAATGCGCAATATACAATTGAGCAACAGGGCATAGACCAGAGACCTACAAATAACTTTCTCAATATGTTGATGATGTTCCCATATTAAACACTGGCTTCCATAATTTGAAGAGAAACATATATTATATTTTCGCTAGTTTTTTCCTTGGAGCGTGTTATGTATCATATGAATGTTTTATAGTTGCTCTATTAAAAACCTTGCATATGAAATGAGGGTATCTGAACACAATACATGTGTGGTAATGTTCAGGAAACCTGTGTTTTCCAATGATCCTCTTAAAAATTAAAGGGGTGGTCAGGAACCGTTATACTTGTGACGATCCCTGATCCATTTGTATTATTCTAGAACATTCTCAAATTCCAGAACAGTATCGTGCCGAAGATAAAGGCTGCGGCTATCAGACCAGATACTCTGATCATCATAGTCCTTGTACCCTCTGGTATATCTTCTCTAACTATACCGGCAACTACCAGTAAGCCTATTAGACCGACAATTCCCACATGGAATAGCAGATATCCCATGAACAATAGGGCATCCGAAGAATCCGCTGCACCGGAGTTCAATAGATCCAGAAATAGCAGACCCAGAAGCAGCATAAGGGTGCTTCCAAGTAGGAATAGATCTAATTTCCCCTTCCCAACGAACATATCTGATATCTCGGGTTTGGCTTGTGGTGCTTGATACATGTGTTGCGGTTGTTGTGCATGAGGCTGTGGTGGCTGAAAGTTCTCTTGTTGTGTCATTATTACTCATCCTCCGTTATTTTGTTTATATTGAATGTCTCAATATAACCAAATGGATAATACAATAATACCTTATCAAACTTCCTAAAGAGAATTATTAATAAATTGTTAGATGGTCCACAAGCGTGAATGAGAGATTTTTCAATATTAAAAATCATGGGAGTGTTGAAGTGAATAAAAGATTAAGAAATAAAGAATCTACCTGATCTTCAATTTCTTCTTTTTATCTATCACCATCTCTTCATATTTAGGTTGCAATCTCCAGGCCAGTTCTTCTATCCTATCAAGGTTCTTTACGAACTTTGATTTACTACGTTCCTCGAAAATCTTATAGAATTCCCTTCGTTTTGCGATGAAGTCTAAGAAATAAAAGAGTCCCAAAGACAAGATAGTGCCACTGAATATGAGCAACCAATATATCCATCCACCTGTAGAATCCTTGATAGTTGAGAATATACCATCCTCTCCAATATCAGATATAATAGCACCCACACTGATCACGACCAGGATAGTGCCTATGATGATCATGGACACGCTCAAGTCCATCTTATGCTCATGAAAGTATTGGTCAATTCCCATAACTTTGGAGAAATATTATCAGGATTTATAATTTTCCTATGGATATAGTATCATATGCAAAATTATTTAAAAATATGATAGATTATTGAATATAATGGGTCTATAAATATTCAAATTAAGGACGATCTAATTCTATGAATGATCGATCCTGTTCTCTATCTTTGGTATTTTCATGGATCTGCTTTCTCTTCACCTTCTCATCAGGATGTGCCAAATTCAATAAATCGGACACATTCATGCCACCCATTGATTATTGTTTTTGATATTCTAAGAAACAATTCTTTAAGATACGAGATCAATCAATATAAAGTGATAGGGGATCGCTAGCACCCTGTGCGCAGTTGGAGGCGCTGCCTATTCCAAGACCTCGACCATCCCCTATCATTATTGAATCACCCCAAGCTTTAGTGTTGGGCCCCCCTCATTTATTGAATGATCTCTAAGCTTTATTGAATCAATAATAACCCCTCAAAAGATATATATTTATTATCTTATTGTCCAGCCTATGCATACCCCTCTCTTTGATGAATACCAGAAATTAGATGGAAAGATCGTTGATTTTCACGGATGGATGATGCCCATACATTTCAGTGGTATAATCGATGAGCATCGAACTGTAAGGGAAAAGGTCGGCATCTTTGATGTTTCCCACATGGGCTCCCTGATCATGAAGGGAGAAAATGCAGGAAAACAACTTCAGGACCTTTGCACAAACGATATCCTGTCCATAGACATTGGAAAATCCATTTACACCCATATTCTTAATGATGATGGCAATATCATTGATGATAATATAGTATTCAGAACCATGACTGACGAGTACATGATAATGCCCAATGCCTCCATGATCGATATCATATCCAATTGGATACAGAAGCATATTGACCTGGATGTTCTGGATCTCTCTAATGAATATTCTGTATTGGCTATTCAGGGGCCAGAAGCAATAGGATTATTGACCAATATCTTTGGCGAGGGGGTCAAGGACATTCCTAAATTCAATTTCGCATTTTACAGAATAGATAACGGATCATCAGAAAGAGAAGCATCAGGAACAAGTAAAGGATCAGATCACCATGAAATTCATATCCACCCTTCTCCCATAGGCTTCCCAGGTTTCAGATCAGAGAATATGATAATGGTATCCAGAACCGGTTATACTGGAGAGGATGGAGTTGAATTAATAGTGCGAAATGAGCACATCGTATCTCTCTGGAAGAAAGTACTAGCCGCGGGTGAGGAGTACGGGATCAAGCCAATAGGCCTGGGAGCCAGGGATACTTTGAGATTGGAAATGGGCTATCTTCTATCAGGACAGGACTTCAATGGCACGCAATCCCCTCTGGAATCCAATTGTGCCTGGGTGGTCAAGTGGGATCATGATTTCATTGGGAAGGATCATCTTGTAAAACAAAAAGAAGAAAAAACATACCAGCGTCTTGCTGCCGTCATGCTTGATGGCAAGGCCGTCGCCCGCCCTGGGGCCGATGTTCTCGCTCCAGTGGAAACAGAGGGGTCCCCCCCACGAAGGTCAGAGGAAAATATAGATAGCCAGTTATCCGAAGATAATGGATACGGCTACTCGATCATCGGCACGGTGACCAGTGGAAATTATTCTCCAACCCTGGAAAAGGCCATCGCCCTTGTTCGAATAGATAGGAAATACGCCAAGGCGGGAACCGAGCTCATTTTCAAGCAGGGCAGAAGGAAGTTTAATGGGGTAGTAATTAGATTACCTTTTATCAATAAGGGGAAATAAGGGGAGTGAAATAATGAACAAATTATCTGAGCAATTGAAAGAATTGACAATGCTGCCTGGAGTTCCAGGCTATGAAAGTGCGGTAAGAGATCATATCAAGGATGCCATTGGGAAAAAGGGCCAGGCAGAGGAAGATGCTATGGGCAATCTCATCGTGAGACTGGGAAAGCCGAACTCGAAGAAACCGAAATTGGGTCTGATAGCTCACATGGACGAGTGCGGCTTCATAGTTTCCAATATATTGGATAACGGTACGCTCAGGTTCAAGAAATTGGGTGGTTTACAGGATCGCGTGATCCTTGGTAGAGCTGTTCAAGTACACACAAAAAAAGGTCCGATATACGGGGTCATAGGAGTGAATGCACCCCATCTCATGCTCAACCCCGAGGATAAGGACAAGATCATTCCATGGAACAAATTGTGCATCGACCTCGGCACCAGAAGCAGGGCGGAGACCGAGAAGTTGGGCATCAGCATGCTACAGCCAATCACTCTCAAGAAGGACTTTTTCATCATGAATAAAAAATATGTCGTGTCAAGAGGTCTGGACAACCGAGCAGGTGTGACTGGTCTTCTGGAAGCCTTCAGGAACATTGACGAGAAAAAGCTGAAGACCGAAGTAATATTCGTATGGGGGGTTCAGGAAGAGATCGGTCTGAGAGGCGCACGTGTCATCGCCAATCGCATACCTCTTGATTATGCAATTCCCGTGGACACCTATTCCACCACCGACGCTCCTGGCCTGGGAGATTTTTTCGAGCCAGTCTATATGGGCAAGGGCCCGGTATTGAGGATGGTGGATGCTAGGGTTGTGGCGACTCCGAGCTTTGGAGAGAAACTGGCAAAAATTGCAAAGGCAGCCAAGATTCCGGTTCAGATGGGAGTGACTGGAGGAAGCACGGATGGCATGGCCCTTCAGGAATCTGGAGCCGCGACAATGCCCATCGGGATCCCAATGAGATACTCGCATTCATGCGTGGAAGTGATCCATCTGGATGATCTGGCCAATTTCATCAAGCTGTTGACCGCATCCATCTATTCCATATCTGGATAGGGCATTTATCAGACCATATCACCCTCAACAAAAGTGAAAAAAAAACATGCCTCAGCCAGAGCAAGGTCTGACACATTCATTGACTTGGCTCCAGAGCAAGATCATATGTGTTTGTCAACTTGGCTCCAGAGCAAGGTAATTTATTATACCCCCTCCCATATCACCGGAGTAGGTAATTGACTTGGTTTACAAGAAGCCGGAAGAGGGAGAATATGTCCGCTCCCCTATGCCCAAAAAGATGAAGCGCGAGATGTTCGCCATAGCGGATCAGCTCCTGGGGGCATCCAAGATCCGGATCATCTGTGCTGATGGAGAGTCAAGAATGGGCAGGATACGCGGCAAGTTGAGAAAGCGAATGTGGATCAGAGAGGGTGATCTGCTAATAATCAGGCCCTGGGAATTCCAGGACGCGAAAGCCGATATCATGTATCGGTATACCAGGACCCAGGCCACGAACCTCGCCCGCAAAGGTGTTATCCCAGAAGAGATCAATATTTTCTAGAGCCGGTGGAGTTACATGGCATTTTCCGAGAAGAAGAGACTGCAATTAGAATCCAAAATCATGTCCTACAGGTATCGGAACAAGGATTCTGACCAGAGGAAGACCTATGACGAGGTTTTCGATGAGAAGACCCTTCTCACACTTTACAAAATGATGACCAGTGAGGTCATCGACACATTGGACTTCCCACTGGCTACAGGCAAGGAAGGTAATGTTTTTAGAGCAAATACCATGGATGACAAACCCATCGCAGTGAAGATATACAGAGTATCCAATTCCACCTTCAAGAATATTCAGAAATACATCGATGGAGATCGTAGATTCAGGGGCGTGGGGAAGAACCATCGGCGAGGGATCTATCTATGGGCTCAGAAGGAGTTCCGCAACCTTGAAAGAATGCATAAAAACGGAGTAACCGTGCCTGAACCAGTAGCCTGCGATAATAATGTCGTTGTAATGGAATATATCGGCACTCTGGAGCAGCCAGCGAAGCACCTGAAGGATGTGGAATTGGACGATCCACAGAAGATATTCGATCACCTGTTGGGGCAGATGAAGACCATGTACCAGAAGGCAGATCTAGTTCACAGTGATCTCAGCGAATACAATATATTGATGATAGAACAAGACCCTATCATCATTGACGTTGGCCAGGCAGTTCTTACCAATCATCCCATGGCCCAGGAGTTCCTGACCAGGGACGTAAAGAATATAATCAAGTTCTTCAATAAGCATGGTGTGGAAGCCGATAATGCCGAGGTAATTGAGATGATAAGAGGTGAAACCTGATGATATTTGTCAGAATGCCCGAGGACAGGGTCGCGGTTCTCATTGGCCAGAAAGGGACGGTCAAGAGGCAGATAGAGAAAATGGGCGAGGTCAAGATCAAGATAAACTCCAAATCCGCGGATGTGTCAATATCTTTCAAGGGCGAGGGTGAGAACTTCAAAGCCATGGCCGCCCGCGATGTTATCAAGGCGATCGCTCTGGGCTTCTCTTCAGATACGGCCATGCGCCTCTTTGATGATGATAATTATCTGGCAGTACTGGATATCAGAGATTTTGCTGGTAAGACCTCGAAACACGTTCGTAGGGTGAGGGCGAGGATAATCGGGGTCAATGGTAAGACCAGAAGGGTTATCGAAGAGCTATCAGGGGCGGACATGGTCATCTACGAGAATACCGTGGGCATCATTGGTGATGTCATATCCATGGACGCTGCCAAGAGAGGCTGTGAGATGATACTGGATGGTAGCGAGCACGCCGCGGTATACAAATACCTGGAAGGCAGAAGAAGAGAAATGAAATTCCTGGAAATGTCCATGAATTAATATCATTATTGGGGAATATCCTTAAACCTACCTGTCAATTACCATCTTTAACCAATATGGTCCAGGAGATATGAAATGGAAACTCCGAAACAGAAGCCAAGAGTCTCGATAGCGAAATGCGACGCATATGAGCCAGACATGGTTAAAAACGCAATAACAGCCTCCCTCGATAACCTTGGTGGAATATCTGAATTTGTAAAACCTGGAGAAAGGGTATTTGTCAAGATAAATCTTCTGATGGCATCTAAGCCCGAGGACGCGGTCACCACCCACCCGACCGTGATCAATGCGGTCGTGCGGATACTGGAGGGAGCCGGGTGCAAGGTTATTGTGGGAGACAGCCCTGGGGGGCCATCGACAAAGGGCCGCCTTGAGCGAGCTTATCGCAAATCTGGCATTATCCAGGCTCTGGAGGGAACCAATGCAGAGCTTTACATGGGCTTGGAGGGCGTACGATTTTCCTACCCAGATGGCAAACTGATCAAATCCTTTGAGATCCTCAAGGTCTTTGGCGAGGTGGACAAGATCATAACCCTTCCCAAATTAAAGACCCACATGCTGACTGGCTTCACGGGAGCCACAAAAATATGCTATGGCTTCGTGCCAGGCATGGCGAAGGCCACGTACCATTCCACACTTCCCGACCCGGATGATTTCTCCGATATGTTGCTCGATCTAACCCAGCTCATCAACCCCACACTCTCCATCATGGATGGGGTGATCGGGATGGAGGGCAAGGGCCCTTCAG
>JAGLQE010000420.1 GCA_023137005.1 Thermoplasmata archaeon | reverse complement strand
GTGATTTTGCCAGACAGCATGATTTTGTTTTTGCTATATCTTGGCACACCTATAGTCAACTTATTCTATATCCCTGGGGCTGGACCTTTGATGATGCTCCAGACCATGCAGTTCTCGCCACAGTTGCTGATGAGATGTCTGCCCGTATGACCAATAATGCAGGAAGTGCATTTCCTGGATATGTCCCACAGAAGTCTAGTGGCCTTTATCCGACTGCTGGATCCGATGATGACTGGCTCTATGGTGAACTGGGGATCTACGCGTATTGTATTGAAGGTTATCCAAGCCTGGATGATTATTATGCTGGTGATCCTGCGGTCAATTTACCTTACGATCCTTTCCATCCAAGAGAGGACAAGGTAATTCCAGCCTGTGAGGACAATTTGCCAGCAACCATATTCCTATGCCAGATAGCTGATAACCCATATCAGGTCATGGATCATATAGAGATAAGTGCTATGGATGATGAGCCAATAATCGATAGAGGAACCACTGACCAGGTAACGTTGGATCTGCTCAATAATGGCAAGCGGGATGATGATTTCACTATCACTACCAGCACAATATCTGGATGGACCATAAACGCGGCCCCTTCTGCCCATAATATCCTCAGGAACGAGACTACCCAATCAACCCTGAGCATCACTGTCCCAGGTGTGACCATACCTGGCGAATATAATATCTGGATCAATGTCTCATCGGATACCAATTCGACTTGCACTGACTCATGCCAGATAACCGTTATAGTACCATACTCGGATGATGTGGGAGCTCTCGCCATCGTTCCATTCGTGGAGATGGGAATTTACCCTCTCGGTATCTATGATATAGACGGCACTGTGAAGAACTTTGGAGAGTTTCAAGTACCTGCTTTTGACACCACCTGTACCATAACAAAGTTCGGTGGCGGTACAAATTATAATTTATTCTCTGATGACATGGAATCAGGGATGACAAAATGGACCGAGACAGATTGGGACGGTACCGTTACTAGCGATTATTGGCACACTGTGAACACGCGTAGTAATTCCCCATCCAATAGTATGTGGTGTGGGTTGGCTAGTGGTAGTTCTTACTCAGATTATTCCACACAATTCCTGGAATTGGCCGATACTATAGATCTCAGGGATGCCAGTAGTGCGACTCTGACCTATCAGACATCTTTTGATATTGAGAATACTTGTGATTTCTGTATTGTGGAGGGTTCTAGCGATGGTGGACAGACCTGGGAATTCATTGCCAGATACACCGGTACGGAAAATACATGGACCCTGAGAACTCATGATATATCCAACTATACTGGCTCCTCTGAGTTCAGCTTAAGGCTCAGGTTCACATCGGACGGTGGTGCAACTGATCCTGGCTTTTGGTTCGATGATCTGAACATCGATGCCTTCATCCCGGGCGAGACAATTGTTTACGGCCCAGTCACATTGCCTACTACCGGGCCATTGGACTCCCAGAATACCGAGGCTCTGCAGTGGCAATATGACTTCGCCACTGGCGGAACTTACAGGG
>JAGLQE010000042.1 GCA_023137005.1 Thermoplasmata archaeon | reverse complement strand
GGTCAGGAAATATTGGAAGGCGGGCTTTCTAATGATATCGAGGCAGATGGAGATTCGGATAAGACCGGCGACCTTATCATCCTGTTATTACCAATACTGGCTTTGGCTGGAATGATGGTCTACCAGAGATTGAATAAGAAGGAGGAATAAACTCTAAACTGGAGCTATTGATACTTAGATCTGAACATCCTGGCTGTGCCAGTTTGTTCAGATTCCCCATAATCCCTTATTGGTGATATGATAATACTCGTCACTGAGAAGGCGCCAGTGGACCTCTTCTTCCTGGGCCAGCTTGCTGAACATGTCCTTGCCCTGGGGTATTTCCGTCCTGGAGGCTAGATCAAGGTATCTCTGCTTGGCATTCTCCTCATTCTTTATCGCGATGCTCAGTATATCCAGGATCTCATCCTTGTTCTCGCCAATCTTCTCGGAGGATTTTATCACACTGTCTGGCAGGACGAAATCCATGCCCTCATAGACAATGTATTTCCCATCCTTTTCCAGGGATATCTTTAGATCCAGTATTTTCTTGTAATGGAACTGCTCGAACTTGACCAATTGGTCCAGCATGGCGATCGCTCTCTCATTCTTCACTTTCCCCTTGGCCGCAGCATAGAATTTTGCTGCCTCCAACTCTTCCTTCAAGGCCAGGTCGATAGCCTGCATGATGTCTAGCATCTCGTCTGCCATTTTGTCAAACTCCTGATTTGGAGAATGGTGAACAAGCGTATAATGTTTATTCCTAAACTCGCCGAAGTTCAGCCTGCTCGCTCGGTGAACATCCCATTATTTTAAATCCAAGTTTTGATTACAATCTCGTATGCGTATAGCTGTTCTCCTCAAAGATCGCTGTCAGCCAAAACGGTGCAATACAGAGTGTATCAAATTCTGTCCACGTGTTCGCAGTGGCGACGAGACTATCATCATGGGCCCCAATAACAAGCCTATCATATCCGAAGAGCTGTGCGTGGGATGCGGGATATGCATCCACAAATGCCCCTTCGATGCCATCAGGATAATCGGCCTTCCCGAGGAGCTGGAAGGAGAACTGGTCCAGCAATACGGTGTCAATGGATTTCAATTATATCGATTGCCAGTGCCCAGAGAAGGAGACGTGATCGGAATTCTCGGGCCCAATGGTATCGGCAAGACCACGGCCATCCGCATTCTTTCGGGAGAAGAAGTTCCGAACATGGGAAACCTGGATGACGAGGCCACCTGGGATCATGTTATGGAGAAATACGCAGGGACCGAGATGGTCAATTATCTTCAGAAAGTGTCCGAGGGCGATATCCGAACCGCGATGAAACCCCAGTACGTGGACATGCTTCCCAAGGTGCATACTGGCAAGGTTAAGGAATTATTGAAAAAGGTGGATGATTCGGGCCGGATAGATGAGGTCACCCAGGAATTATTCATCGAGCACTGCATGAACCGTGAACTGGGCAAATTATCTGGCGGGGAGCTTCAGCGAGTGGCCATAGCCGCCACCTTCCTCAAGGACGCGGATATATATTTCTTTGACGAGCCATCATCTTACCTCGATATCTACCAGAGACTCAATGTTGCAAAGGCCATCCAGACGCTGGCGAAGAACAGCCAGGTCATGGTCATCGAGCACGATCTCGCGGTATTGGATTTCCTTGCTGACAATGTCTATCTCATGTACGGGATGGAAGGGGCTTTCGGTGTTGTCGCCCACCCGCGTACCGTGCGTAATGCCATCAACACATATCTTAATGGTTATCTGAAAGAGGAGAATATCCGTGTGCGTACCAAAGCGATCAAATTCGAGACCAAGGCTCCCCGGGAGGACTGGTCATCTCCGGATCTTGTCACATTCGAAGCCTTGACCAAGAAATTCGAGTCCTTCGAGATGGAAACCGAACCCGGCACGATCAAGGCTGGGGAAGTGGTCGGAATAGTGGGTTCGAATGCCACGGGAAAGACCACTTTCGTCAAGATGTTAGCCAATGAGATTCAACCGGATTCTGGTTCAGTGGAAATGGAGGTCAAGGTCTCCTACAAACCCCAATATATTGAGCCGGATTCTGATGGAACTATCAGAGAACTTCTCATGACCCATCTTGGTAAATTAATGGAGTCAGGCTTCTTCAAGGCCGAGGTCGCCACCCCTCTGAATATCGACCCGATAATGGACAGAATGATGGACTCGATTTCCGGTGGAGAATTGCAGAGAGTTGCCATTGCTCTAGCCCTTGGAAGAGAGGCCGATATTTACCTAATTGACGAACCATCCGCATACCTTGATTCCAACCAAAGAATGGAGGCCGCGAGGACCATTCGCCGGGTCATGGAAAAGAGTGGCAGATCTGGCTTAATAGTGGATCATGACGTTTACTTCATCGACATGGTGGCCGACTCCCTCATGGTGTTCGATGGTGAGCCATCCATTAAAGGCCATGGGGCCGGGCCCTTCGGAATGAGAGTGGGCATGAATCAATTCTTGAAAGATGTTAATATCACATTCAGGCGGGACACGGACACGAATCGGCCCAGGATCAATAAATTGGATTCGAGGCTGGATCGTGAACAAAAATCATCTGGCGAGTACTATTATTCTGGATAGATCGACTCTGTTATTTCAGAGAATATAATATTAATAATAGAGTATATACCCACAGCAGGTATCTTAATGAATCCAAAAAGATCCAGCATGATATTCTTCAAGGGCATGGCCATGGGTATGGCGGACATCGTGCCTGGAATTTCCGGGGGCACGGTCGCTCTCCTTACAGGTGTCTATGAGAGGCTGGTCAGGGGCATCAGCCGGGTGAACAAGGAGACCATAGTCAATACCCTGAAGAACGAGGATGTGCCCAAGAACAAGAAACTTGATCTCGAACTCTTTATTCCGCTAGCCGCTGGTGTGGGGCTGGCCTTCATGCTGATGTCCAATATCATGGGCTACCTTCTGGAACACCACACCACCGAGGTCTTTTCATTCTTCTTTGCAATAATACTGGCATCTGCCGCGCTGCTATTCATGGATATTCGCATCAAGAGTGCGGGCAATGTCTCTCTCATGTTCATCGGCTTCTTCTTAGCCTATCTTTTTGTGGGAATGACCTCCCTAACAATGGGCCATGAATTGCATATAATATTCTTATCTGGCATAGTCGCTATATGCGCCATGATATTACCAGGGATATCCGGAGCTTTGATCCTACTATTTCTCAATCAATACGAATACATGCTCCACGCCCTCCGAACACTGGTCTGGGAAGAGATAATCGCCTTCATGTTGGGGGCCATTATCGGTCTGCTGGCATTCTCCAGGATATTGGACTACATAATCAAGAGATGGAAGTACGCGACCATCTCCTTCCTCACAGGTCTGATGCTGGGGGCTCTCAGATTGCCCTATGAGAATATCGATGCGAATGCTCCCCTCATGGCTGGAATTCTGTTGCCAGCAGCTTTTGGAATCACCATAATCTTCCTGCTTTCCTATTTATCGAAGAAGGCCAAGTTGAATAAGAAGAAAGCTCGAACCAGCAAGAACTAAGCCTGGTCTGGGAAATCCCAAG
>JAGLQE010000419.1 GCA_023137005.1 Thermoplasmata archaeon | reverse complement strand
TGAGCTAATTGAACCAATCCAGCATTTGCCGCTGGATCATCATTATCCACAACTGCCAGATCAATGATGGTTGTTGAATTCCAATACCCGAAAATGTCACTAGCCATTATGATATAATTGAGGCCAGTTGCGTTCACTGGCACCGATATAGCATAATTGAAATTGTCGACACCTATCTCGTTCATGGATACATTATACCAATCTGAAAGACCAATGACATATTCAAAGCGGTAATTGATGTGGACCACCTCCACATCGATCACACCAGCCACTATGCTGGAAATAGTGAAATCATCTCCCGTTGTGGGGCTTCCGGGTGTCAGGTCATATATGTCTAACGGAGTGAAGTAAGCACATATGATATCTGCAATTGCCGGAGCGGATTCATTATTGCCTACTACATCACTGGCAACTGAATACAGCTGGTAATACCCCACTCCGTTCGGGAGATCGAAGCTCCAGTTGTAAGGAGCATTGGTATCTGGGTTGGAGGCATCCGCCCAGGAAAGCCAATCACTCCAGGATGCATTGTCTGCAGCATATCTGTAATATAACTCTACTTCAGCAAGGCCACTTAGATCATCATTGGCTATAGAAGAAACCACTATCGAGCCTGTACTACGCCAATTTGCTGATCCTGTATCAAGGCTGCTGACCGGATCTATATTGTCATATCCTGAAGCGGCATCAGATGGACTAGGAACTGTTTCATAGTTACCAACATTGTCTGTGCTTCTGGAATAGAATGAATAATCACCCACACCATCAGGCCAGTTGAAATTCCATGAATAAGGAGCTATTGTGTCAGTTCCGAAATTAGAGTATCCACCTCCTTCAAAGCTGTACCACAATTCCACAGATGCAATACCGCTCAAAAGATCATTGGCCGTTGCTGTTATCGTCAGTGAATTTGTTTTGTGCCAGTAAGGAGCAATGGTATCAACTGAAGATAAAGGTGCCATTGTATCATATATTACCAGAGCATCCGCACCTAATGGAGCTGGCTCGTATTCAATAGATGTCAGATTGCCGGCTCTTGAATAGAACTCATAGAATCCCTCCACATCGGGCATGGAAAAGCTTGATGTCCAGGATGCAGCAGAGGTATCATTGGAGTATAATGACCAGGCACCCCATGTTGAGTTATCTGGAGCATGCCTATACCAGAATTCCACATATTCGGAGTATATGGCTGTGGCAGTTAGTCCAAGGGGGCTGAGTGAATGACCATACGGTGTGATCACATCAATGGAAGATATGGGGGTCCCAGGTACAATGTCATTAAATTTTATTTCCCACTCATGAAGCTCAGGGCTGGCACTTCCACTTCCAGAGAATATGGAGAATAATTTGATGGATGAATAAGCGGCAGGGCTTATGCCTGAAATATCAATATCTATTCCGGTCATGTTCACATAGCCGGGAATAGGCGATCCGGTCGAGTTGTCAAGTATCGTTACCGTTATATTGATGGCAGCGCTGGGCTCGGATTTGGTTATATTCAAAGAGCTCCAAGCTTTTCCAGCAGGAAGTTCGATATACTCTGATGTAAGGTTGCCATTGTCAAAATATGTTATGGGGATCTGAGCCCAGAATATCCTATAATTGGATTGAGCAGTATAACCACCAGCATACCATATCTTGGCATATCCATCAGTATCTATCAATAACCTTGGGCCGGTTATTGCTTTATCATCCAGTCCAGATACACTTTTCGGCAAACTGAGACCATGCTTTGTCCAGTTCTCACCATCTATTGAAGTTGCATAATGGATCTCTGAAAGACTGCCATCACTTCCGCCAAAGAACATGTAGTAAATGCCATTGATCATCGTAACATCCGGGTTGCTGACCCCTGCATCATCAATGGCTCCAGAAGCTCCAAGATCAAGACATAAGCCTGCTTTGGTCCATGCTATACCATCCGGAGAAGTTGCCAGCATTATTCGCGAGGTTGAAG
>JAGLQE010000418.1 GCA_023137005.1 Thermoplasmata archaeon | reverse complement strand
AGGATTTCCTGTCAGATGGTATCATCCACCTCAAGATGGAGAAAGTTGGAGATGTCAATATCCAGCGCAGGATAAGGTGCGTGAAGATGCGGGCGACCGCTCATTCAACTGATTATTACACGCTGATATTCTCAAGCGGGCTCTTCCAGGCTACGAGAGTTATAAGCGAGTAGTGAGAGGCCTGACCATATGGGTGAACAAAAGAATACGGTTCTCATCATAGCCGTGTGCATGGGAATATTCTCTTTTTTGGCCGCGCTCATAATATCCAAGTACGGGCCAGAGTGGCTGGTTATGGGTATTGGACTGTTCTCGATAGCCCTTATTGCGGTATCCCTCATGCTATTGTGGAAGAGCATGGCGGAAAGTGAGGTAGAAGCACCACCCGGGATCGAGAATATCTCTGAAGAAGAGGCTGATCAGGCAAGTGTTATGGCCCCAATTGAAAATATGGATATTGTGCAAGAGACCCCTGTAGTTCAGGAGCAGAAAAGCCCCGAAGCTCAGAACACGGAATTTTAGCCAGGCTAGTATGATGGATACTGCTGGTTAAGCTAATAGCTAGTTAATTGCTAATTTATAGCTGCAAGGTTTGAGGCTTAATCTCAAACCCCGGTTATCAAGCCGTCATCGTCCGGTTTGTAAGACGTCTCCGGCTTCTTCTTGAGCAGATCCATCTCATTTTTGATGGTATCAGCCAACTTCTTGATGCCCTCGTCTATCTTGTCCAGTGAGGCATAGGTGTAGTTCAGCCTCATGCAGTTCTTGCCGCTCCTGTCCGCATGGAAAGCCGCTCCAATAACATAGGCCACCTTGTTCTCAATGGCCCTCTCGATCATCAGACCCGTATCGATCTCCTCTGGAAGCTTGGCCCAGATGAACATGCCGCCCTCGGGCTTTGTCCAGGTGGTTCCGGGTGGGAAGTACTTGTCAAGGGAAGCCAGCATGGTATCCCTCTTGATCCTGTAGATATCCTTGATCTTCTCGATATGAGTGTCCATGAGCCCCTGGGCCAGGTACTCGTAGGCCATGTATTGAGCAAAGGTACTCGTGCAAAGATCTGCAGCCTGCTTCGTGATGATGAGCTTATTCATAAGTTCCTGTGGAGCCACTGTCCAGGCGACCCTGAGGCCGGGAGCCAGTACCTTGGAGAAGGTTCCAAGATAGATGGTCCGGTTCTCCTTGTCCATGGAATAGATCGACCTGATGGACTCGCCATCGTATCTGAGCTCGGAGTACGGATTATCTTCCAGTATGAGAACATCGTACTCATGTGCTATATCCAGTATCTTTTTTCTTCGACTCTCAGGGAGTGTCACACCGGACGGGTTCTGGAAACTGGGAATTATGTAAAGTAATTTGGGGTTGCTACCATGGAGATTGAGGCTTCTGAGCTTATCAGCCAGCAGGTCCGGATGCATGCCCTCACCATCCAGTTTGATCCCCTCCATTTTGGCCCTGTAGGTATTGAAGGCATTTGTTCCGCCGAGATAGGTCGGAGCACCGACTATAACGGTGTCACCAGTGTTCAGGAAGGTCTTACCTATAAGATCCAGACCCTGCTGGGAGCCCGTGGTTATCAGGATATTCTTGGCGGTCACGTCCATGCCCTCCTTGTCCACCATCCTCTTGGCCAAGGCCTCTCTCAACTTCGTGATACCCTCCGTGGCACAGTACTGAAGGGCAGTTCTGCCATCCTCTTCCAATACTTTCTGGCAGATATTCTGGACATCGGATATGGGAAATGCTTCGGGGCTGGGAAGCCCACCAGCGAAGGAAATTATCTCCTTGTTCTGGGTGATCTTGAGAAGCTCCCTTATCTCCGAGGCTTTCATTCCTCTCGCTCGCTTTGAAAATAGTGTTGTATAATCTGTCATTTCATTCATACTCCCTATAAGACAGGGTATGGAACAGACCTTCTTAAACTATTTGATTAACCTCGTTAAATGATCATTTCAAGAGGAGGTATTATCTAATCATTCATGGTTCCCGGTGCGTGATAATATGACATTGATAGCCAAGGGAAAAGTTAAGGAAGTCCATGACCACGGGCCAGGAGTTTTGAGATTCAAGTTCACGGATCAGATATCCGTATTCGACAAGGTGATACCATCCATGATACCTCGCAAGGGGGAGAGCCTGTGCAGGACATCCGCTCACTGGCTGAAGATGATGAAGGATATGGGGATAAACAGCCATTTCATAGAGAATATCGCACCGGACGAGATGCTGGTCCGAAGGGTCAGAAAGGTCACCACACTGAAAGAACTGGAGGGTGATGACAGGATCGGTTGCATCATACCCCTGGAATTCATCTGCAGACATTACCTTGCGGGCTCCATGTGGAGGCGCATTCAGAAGGGAAAGGTTGACAAGTCCATTATGGGGATAGAAGGAGAGGCAGTATTCGGCCAGAAGATCCCGAAACCCTTTGTCGAGGTCACCACTAAATTTGAAGAGTTCGATCGCCCGATAACAACACAGGAGGCCATTGATGGTTTCGGACTTCGCCAGGAAGAGCTAGACCACATATACGATATCATCCTCAGAATTGATTCACGGATCAAGACCGAGGTGGAGAAAAGAGGACTCATCCACGTTGATGGAAAGAAGGAATTCGCCATTGACGATGATGGGAAGATAATGCTCATAGATACATTCGGCACGGCTGATGAGGACCGCTTCTGGGAGATGGCCGAGTATGAGAAAGGCGAATTGGTGGACCAGAGCAAGGAATTTGTTCGAAAGCACTACATGGAGACCGGTTACCACGAGGAGCTGATGGATGCGAGGGATGCTGGAAAGGAAGAGCCCCCCATACCCGCCCTATCAGATGAGATGGTGAAGGACACCAGCATATTGTATGGCAAGCTATTCGAAAGGCTGACAGGTGAGGAATTCTAAGCGACCACAAAGCTATATGAACAGATCTTGTGGATCTTCAGGCAATCAATGAGACTACATTATCGGCCAGAGGATTCACACCGTTACCATTTTATCTGTCTAGGTCATTAGCGACCCTGGTGGAAAGTCTTGGCAATAGTTACATTGGATGATATGAAGGTAGCCATCTCGAAAACACTGGGGGTAGAGATGGAGCAGGAGCAGATAGACCAGCTTGCAGAGCATATCATGAGCTTCTTCGGCTTCAGGGAAGTTATAATCGATAATAAGTTGACGGCCAAGGACCGTGATCTTTTTTACCAGATGGAGAATTTTAAATTACTCAAGACCGACAATGAAGAGGCCACTTTGAAGAAGGGGAAACGGTGGAGAATTCATTACTGGGTGCTCAATAGGGATTATATAATCAAGTTGTCCAGAGGGCCGGAAGAAATTGAAGAAGATAGGCCATACGATGTTTATTCCGATGACAATGATATGTGGGATCGGAGCAAGGATGAGGAAGAATAGGATCTATTCCTTCGAGGCCATCTCCACCAGCCGGAACCTGCAACGGCCCGCACCCTGGCTCTCGCACTCGTCCTCGAAGCAAGCGAACTTTTTGTCATAATTCATTTCATAAATGGCCTTCAGCATCCCTCTCACGCGGTGGCAGGTGACCTCCTGGCAATCTGAGACCTCCATGGACCCGGTAGTGGTCACGACATTTCCCTCGAACTCGATCGTATCGATCCATCCACGACCCTTGATCAGCCTGCCGCAGGTGGTCAGAAAATCCCCATCATCGGTCCTGGCGATCTGGGCAATGATCTCTCCAAAGGCATGTCCTTCCCTGAAAAAAAGACCGTGGCAGGCTTGGGACATCACACTCTCATACAATCCCCGAATTTGATCGAATTCCATTTTGGATATCCTGACGAATTTCATTGTTGACCTGGCCATGAAGGGAGCGCCCAGTTCCATTCTGTCTGGACAGGTATAACTGGTTCCAATGATATTAGTGTTTCCTTGGAAGATCAATGCTCACTCAGAAATGATACTAACTCTGTTCCCACTTGGAGAGCTCCAAAACTTTGGACAGCGTGCTACCGCGCTTTATTTCTTCACGTATCCTGTTTTCCCGTTCAAAAACATCAACCGCCCGATTGGCGATCTCAACTGCCTCGGCCTTGGGAATTACAACAACACCGGTCTCGTCCCCAACTATCCAGTCGCCTGTTT
>JAGLQE010000417.1 GCA_023137005.1 Thermoplasmata archaeon | reverse complement strand
TGGTAATGAAGTGGTCATTGTATCCCCGGAAACCTCCGAGGTTCTGTCTGTCTCCAACAGCGCCAGCCAAAGCCAGTGATGCCAGGTCCCAGTTCTCTTCATCCATCGTGACAGCCAGGAAAAATGACATGGTCGCGCCACATGCCTCCCTCGCACCATCAAATCCAAATAGATGAGGGTTCAGATGCAGAACTGGTTTCGAACCTTCCTTCTGTGGAGCATGATGGTCCACTACTATA
Organism: Thermoplasmata archaeon; assembly: GCA_023137005.1. Taxonomy (GTDB): domain Archaea; phylum Thermoplasmatota; class Thermoplasmata; order SG8-5; family JAGLSY01; genus JAGLSY01. The sequence goes on along the minus strand of JAGLQE010000417.1, from coordinate 3,010 downwards.
ACAGGCCTGTCAAAGGTCTCGAGGGTCTCTATGAAGCCACTGCCCATATCAGAGAACATGAGGAGGTCGAAATCCTCCTTCTTAATATCCTCCAGCAATCTCCCATCTATCTTGGAAGTGAGGGTGACATGGACCTCCTTGCCAGCCCTTCTCAATGCCTGGGTCAGGATCGCTGCCGATGTAATACCATCAGGGTCATAATGAGAAATAAGACGTATCATTCCCTGTGTTGACAGAATGATCGATCTAGCCTCTGAGAGTTTCTCTGTAAAATTCTTGCTGAATTCCAGATCCTGGTCTCTAGCTGCCATCTTACCTACTCAGCTCAAGTTCCGCGGTCTTGATCGAATATTTCCAGTCATCTGGCAAAATTCCAGTTGATTTGTAATATCTTTCCAAACGCCTTATCTTGGCCTCTATGAGTTGCAGGCTTCTCTTATTGTGAGTATCCTTTTTATTATCCTGCATATGTGTATTCAGGTTGACGGCCTTGGTCATGAGATTACTGATATCCTCGGGTAGTTTCATGACGATTCCATTATCCACCATTATCTGGGTGATAGGGCTTCCGGTGGCCAATCTAACATCTGGCACCCCGTACTGATCCCTGAGGACCGTGCCTATCTTTGCACTTGGAATTCCCTCTCCAGCCATCTTCACTATGAGGTCTGTGATCTCTTTTTTGTCAAGAGGAACCCATGCCGGGTTCTCATATACTAGTGGGCGAGTTGAGGACGATTTCCCCTTTCTTCTTGCATGCATCCTTGCCATTTTTAATTCCTCCATTTCATTCTGATATTTTGAATGATCGAACATGGTTCGAACATTCAAAATTCATCCATTGCCCATATTATGGGGCTATGTGCCTATCATTTAGGCTGAAGTATCCGCCAATAATGATTTCTTATATATAAAGATGGCACTTGGAACAAATGCTTTGATATTTTATTACTGCAAAACGCATTAGTTCTTCTAAATGCGTACAATTGAATCCGATACACGCATTTAGAAAAACAAACACCAACCTACCCATACATACATTCCATAACTCTGTCGAATATATTCAATATTCGCCGAAACTGTATTCTATTACATTGACATACATAATAATTGTATAAAATGACTGGCAAGCGGATCCAGAGAGAGAAAAAGACAGTCGAGGTCATGATCAGGCTATATTGTAGATTGGAACATGAAAATGACAAGTTGTGTGATGATTGCCAGCATCTTCTGGATTATGCAAATAAAAGACTTGATAAATGCGCTTTCCAGGAGAAGAAAGCCCCATGCACGGACTGCCTCGTCCACTGCTATGAGGGATCGGAGAGGGCGAAGGTCAGGGAGATCATGAGATTCTCCGGACCACGGATGCTGTCAAGACATCCATACCTGGCCATAATGCATCTTGTTGATGGAAGAAGAAGCCCTGGAAAGAGTGGGAAGTGATCTCGTGGAACAAGAAAAAGGAGACGAGTGTAATAAGAAAGGACGATTGGCCAGTGCCTTCTGGGTCACCCTCGGGACCATCTCATTGGTCCTGGGCATAATAGGCATCTTCCTACCTCTTCTGCCGACAACCCCCTTCCTTCTTCTTTCAGCGGCCTGCTACTGCCGAGGATCGGATAAGATGCATACCTGGCTGGTGGAGCACAAGCTCTTTGGTAAATACATAAAGGATTATGAGGAGCAACGTGGTATTCGAAAGAGGGTGAAGGCTATCGCCATCCTCACTATGTGGGCATCGATCATTTTCTGTATTGTTTTCTTTGTTCAGGAGTTCATCATCCACATTGCCCTGTTCATAATTGCCTTCCTTGTTACCATGTACCTTTTGAGCTTGAAAACTTTGTGATACGAACTCCGCATGGTCTGCTTAGGCTCGGAATTGAGTGGGACACACACTGATTTTCTCATATTTGAGAATATGCCAGTGATGGGAAAAACTACTAGTACGATGTCCTTTATCGCTCATTAGATTTTCAATGGATGGCAGTCTGAAACAGAAGTCAAAGAGTGTGTTTATCGAGCTCTCGAGGATCAATGAATGGGCTATAATATCGATCAGTCTTACATTATTTGTTTTCCTCCCCAATATGTATGTTTCCAATGCAGGTATCGTCACACCCGAGATCGTATTCGAGGTTTTTACATCTCTGAATCTTTACATAGCCCTGATCATAGTCTTCATGGCCCAGATATTCCTCTTCGCCAGCAATGATTATTATGACAGGAATGTGGATGCATTGGATGAGGGGAAAAGACAGAGAAACCCTGTATGTGCGGGACGGGTAACGGAAAAGGAGGTCAAGGGCCTGCTCATAGTAACCGCTATCATACCACTGGTCCTTTCATTGTACTTCAATTTATACGCTTTCTTGCTGACGGCCTTCACGCTTTTCGTTTTCTTCTTTTACACAGCCGAGCCTCTCAGGTTCAAGAACAAAGTGGGGCTTGATGTATTGAGCCATGCGACGCTTATCAACTCATTTCCATATATCTTCAGCCTTGTCGCCCTCGGATATTATGTGCCTGGCATAATCTATCTTCTCATCATCATAATGCTCCGTAGCGCCATAGCCCAGATCCTTCAGGAGGTCAGGGATCATGATATCGACAAGAAGGCCGAGACCAATACCGTGATATACCTGGGGCAAAAAAAGGCCGTTTGGCTTGTATTTTCTATATGGCTGACCATGACGGTTGGAAGTGCTGTACTTCTTTTGACACATAAACTATTTGGAATAGGGATATCTCCATTCTACCTGTTCGTGTTGTTCATCACCCTTTCATACGCTCCAACTTTCTATAAGCTTATTAAGGCAGATAATTATTCGGAAATAATAGAAAAGCAATGGATGGGGCAGGGGAGGACGAATAAGCAGCTGGGCCTTTCCTATGGTTTACCTGTAATGGCCTATCTCTTCATACTATTCTTCTTTTTGATCTGATCATTTCATATTCATTCCTAGTCTTTAAAGGAGAAGTCTAGGTTTATGTTGATAGTCTTGTC
>JAGLQE010000416.1 GCA_023137005.1 Thermoplasmata archaeon | reverse complement strand
GGGTTCCCCTGACGATCGAATCCTCACAAACCAGTATGCTATTGTCCTTGATTACCTCCTTTACCGGAACCAGTTTCATTCTGGCCACAAGATCACGGGTTGCCTGGACTGGTGGCGTATAGCTCCTACCATAGCCCGGAGTGTATTTGACCAATGGCCTCCGATATGGCTTGCCAGACTCCATCGCATAGCCAATTGCATGGGCGATCCCCGAATCAGGAATTCCTGCTACAAGATCGATGTCTATATCCTTGTCGCGTCTTGCCAGTGCCGCACCGCACCGTTCCCTGACCAGTTCTGTATTGATCATTTCATAGTTCGAGGCTGGAAATCCTGTGTATATCCATAAGAACGCACAGGTCTGGGCCTGATTATTACCCTCCTTCTTGGAATGGATACCCTCCTCATTGATCATGGCGATCTCACCGGGGTCCAGGTGCTTGACCACCGTGAATTCGATATTTGAAAAGGCCGTTGTCTCAGATGTTACAGCCCACTCATCCCCATTCTGGCCAATGATAAGAGGCCAGTGTCCATTCTTACCCCTTGCGCAATATACCCCGTCCTTATTGAGCAGCAGGAGCGAGCATGAGCCTTCGATGGCATCGAACATCTTCTCCATGCCGTCTATCAGATCATCTCCTTGTGTTATCATTTTGGCCACAAGCTCTGTTGGGTTGGTGGAATCTGTTCCCATCTCACTGAAGGATATGCCCTTCTTCAGAAGCTCATCAGCCAGTTCATCAACATTTTCTATAAGGCCGTTCGTCACAATGCAGAAAGGGCCGAATCTGGAATTGATGTATATGGGTTGTTCCTCGAAGGCACTGATAACACCAATGCCCTTATTGCCCTTCATTCTCATTACATGGTCATAGAATTTCGATTTGAATTGGCTCTGGCTTATGTCCCTGATCTGACGATCAAAGTCCTCTCCAAGCACTGCCAGTCCGCCAAACTGCGTCCCTAAGTGGGAATGATAATCCGTCCCATACAATAATATCTCTGCACAATCGCCTTTCGATACAATACCAAAAATTCCGCTCATCAAGTGCCTCCGCTGACCCCTGATAAGCAAAATGATATTTAGTCCTATTGATTTTCATGCTTTGAAAAACCAAATGCCACGGGCGAAATCAATGCTCTTTGGCCCATGAGTAATTTCTAAGCTTAGCGCTAAAACCGAAGCCGCATGATGCGCATCTCTTCTTTCTTACGTGATATGCATGCTTGCCGCATCTTCGACATACTATGTGCGTTTTCTTGGAGCTGTGTTTACCCCTTGACGGTGTACCTTTTGCCATGTTCACCAACCTTCCTTAATTTTATTAAACTTTATTCAAGGTGAGATATATATGACGTTGTCACCTCTAACGATAGCCAGATCATGCTTGCGCACGAGTTTACCTTCTGACATCTCCTCGGCACTTCTCAGTACTAAGTTGAGGTGGGGGTCGAAGCCATCCAGGATTCCCCTGTACTGCTTGCCTCCGCGTAATTCGACTATTACAGGCTTATTCAGGTACTTGCCCAATATAGAGAGTGGCTTACTCATAGATTCACCAGTTTCAGGCTTGATATAGGATTCTATACTTAAAAGCTTTGCAATAATATAGTATTGAGAAGGTATCACGTGATATCTTGGTTGTTTTCGGGTTTGTATCAAATCTGGACTCTAAAATAATAAAAAAGTAGCCCCGTCCAGATTTGAACTGGAGTCGAGAGATTTCTCCTCTCCGCCGGAGTAATCCAGGCGAGGAGCCAGAGTCTCCCATGATAACCGCTACACTACAGGGCTATTACGCAGACCTGGAAATAATGAAATGATATTTAACATATTGGATATGGATAATCACAAAATAGGCTCGGGATCCATTCAATAGCTATTTATACAATTTTCACATCCTGGGGTAATCAGACACAAAGCCATTGTAGCTTAGCCCGGTTGAGCGGCTGATTTGTAATC
>JAGLQE010000415.1 GCA_023137005.1 Thermoplasmata archaeon | reverse complement strand
GCTCCGCTTATTCCAGATATGCACATGGCGAAGGATCCTGATAAACCTGCCAGAATAATGAACATGGGATCCACTAAATCTGTGGTCATACTGGCTCCGATCACCACCCCCAGCATGGTCAATGCTCCATCAAAGGCATTCATTACAAAATATCGTCGAGATATGGAACCGACATCCGATATCTCCGCATACATGTCCCAGCGCTTAAGCTTTTCAGAAATATTTTCTCGTCGATTACTATCGTCATCATCGTCGGCCATGTGAGATTTCCAGAGGTTATATTTTGGAATGGGGTAATAAATGTTTCTATTATTCTATTAAATACTGTTATTAAAAACACCTATATACTTTATTATCAATATCTATATCCATGAGGGAAGTTGCGAAGATACTAGGTGCTTTAATAATTTTTAGCTGTATGATAATACCTGCTTTTGGGATGGCCAGCCAATTTGCTGATAAGCCTTTGCTTAATTCAACAATTATCAATGTTATACCAGGTTCACCATCAAATGACAATACACCGCAATTGGTATACACCTATACAGTCATTCCATCATATGTTGAGTTTTATTATTCCGATGATGGGGGAGCTTCATGGGTGATCTGGGAAATGGATTTTGCTCCTGGACCTTCACCAGTTACATATCAAACTACAGGCCCATTACCTGATGGAACCTATTGGTTTGCAGCGGTCGATGACAGCGACCCAGTGCCTGTAGGGGCGGGAGATATTGATTATGGGCCATGGGTTCTGGATACTACACCACCAATAATACTATCCACCACACCCGCAGATGGTGCAGTTGATATTAGCATCGCGGCAGGCACATACGCCATTGAGTTCAGCGAGGCAATGGACACATCCATTACGAATATCATGACCAATCTGCCAGGGGCAGTATTCTCCTGGCTGGATGCAGACACAGCCGAGATCACATACACAGCTCTGGCTCCTATGACCTTATACTACATTGACCTAACAGGACAGGGTCACAAGGATATTGCATCGAATCCACTCATTGGAGATATGTACAAGGAATTCATAACAATAAGTGGTCCGCCACCAACCATAATATCCACCATACCCGCAGATGGTGCGGTGGGTGTTAGCATCGCGGCAGGCTCATACACCATTGAGTTCAGCCAGGCAATGGACACAGCTGTCTCAGGTGTCTCAACAAATCTGCCAGCTCCTGTATTCACCTGGCTTGATCAAGACACAGTCGAGATCATATACACAACTCTGTCTCCTATGACCGTATACTATATTGACCTGACAGGACAGGGCCACAGGGATGTATTTATGAATCCACTCACCGAAGATATGTACAAGGACTTCATAACAAGTAGTCCGCCGTTACAATCATGGGATATGTACAATGGCAAGAACTACCGCACATTCTCAAGCACATTGACTCCAGGCTGGACGGCCTCAGACCTTGCAATGGATATCATCGCCTACATGAATGCGAATCACGGCGAGGATCTTGTTGAGACAGATATTACCGTGACCAAGTATGATTCCGCCACTAGCACCTATATTATGTGTTTTTTCCTATTTGGACCGAATATCTGGCTGAATAACTACGCTCTGGTAGAGGGCGATACCTACATTATCCAAATTTTCAACAATAAGCTGGATTCCCAGCCACTGATGTATGAACTGCCTAATTTAGCAATAGCAGGCCCAGTGACGATAGATCTCTACAATGGGATGAACTTCCGGGGGCTGCCAGCGACTACCATGTCAACAGCCTCGAATGTCATTCAGGATGTCGTGCACCATATGAACACCACATACGGTGAATTCTTGGAACTGGAGGATGTCAAGGTCAAGAGATATGATTCGGCGACCGGTATGCTTGAGACTTGCCAGTATTCCATTGATCTGAGAATCTATCTCAATGATTTCATGCTGAATGATGAAGACGGTTATGTGATCGTGATAGAGGATGGGGCGCTTTCAGTCTCACCCAGGTCATATTACCCAGATGGTGTAACTGAAACTGGTGGTGGGGAGGGCATTGATAGTGGACCTGAGCCCGAGCCAAAGGCTGTCCCCACCTTCTGGATGTTCCCATTATCTGTCAATGTTCAGAGTCCGGCCTTCGCGGTTGCAGGAGTATGTGACGTGGCCGTGGATGTCGAGGTGGAAGTGGGTACGACACCTGATTTCAGTATTGGGGCGGGAAGTGAGGGAACATTCACAGGTGCCGATGGTGTTGAAGATAATTTCTCGACAGGGGTCTTTATAGTAACAGCCACAGGCCTCAACCCTAGCCAGACATATCATTACAGGGTGAAAATCACCAATGGTGCTAATACAATATATTTCCCAGATAGTGCAACCACTGTGTCGGTGGTGACAGCCAATACTGATGACTATTACCCGGGCAATCCTGATGTCATTTACCAGGCTCAGGATCAAGTATCCTCGACCGTTCAGAATAAATTCCTTTATCTGTCCTGGGTGACCGGTGCACAAACATCCCATCCATTGGCACTGATCGATGATACGGGGATCGGTGCTGTGGGATTTGTGGGGAGCAATCTGCGTGATTCGACGACCGGAGATTATATCGAGACTGGTGCAGGTTTCACCTGGCGTGCGAATACCATGGGGATGTGGGATGGTGGGGTAGGTACATTCTTCTACTCCAATTCAATGCCGAATTATCCAGTTTCTGATTTTCAAGAGGCTGACCCCCCAAGTGCATTTTCGATCCTCGATACCATTGGAGGCCCAATGACGATCCCCCCTAATATTGTCGATGTCATTCCCCCTTCACCATCAAATGATCCAACACCCGAGATCGTTTACACCTATTCAGGATTCTTCTTATCTGTTGATATCTATTATTCAGATAATGGTGGAGCCAGTTGGGTATTCTGGGAATCTGATATTACTGTGGGACCATCCCCGGTCACACATCAAACCACCTCTCCACTACCTGGAGATGGCACATATTATTTCTGTGCGATCGACGATTCCATGATCGACCCGATCCCGTCCGGTCCAGGAGATATAGAGTTCGGGCCATGGGTGCTTGACATTCCTGATCCTGCATCTTCCGACATCCATATCTTTGACATGGATATGTGGCAGACCAGTGATCTGGGCCAATTCTCAATGCTCAACTCACAAGTAGATGTTGATGATACCTACACCTTTTTCACAGAGATCAATTACACAAATAGTGGATTAGACCAGTTCTATGCTGATGGTTTGGATGATGTAAGGATCGAGCTTACCGCGTGGTTCGATGAAGGCGTGGAGGCTTCGATGCCGGCAAGCGATGACAGACATCGAACAAGGAGCTTCCAGGCTATATGGCAAGAAGGAGCTGCCCCAGGAGCGGATATAGGTGGGATGATATATCCCATAGGCAGTCCAGGAACAGATGAATTTCATATAGACAGTTGGTGGCTGGATCCTGGCCCCGGAGACCATTATTATGTTTACATGAATATAACACTAGGACCTCAGACCCGTGCTGCTGACGGGGACGGATTTGGCAATGGAGCATCAGCAGATATCAATAATGCTGGCGTATCATTTAATGACCTGGATTCCTGGAACTTCAACTTCAAGATATATGATGCCAATTTCCCGGCCATCGAGAACAATTCCTATGAGGAGTTCGGTATCTTTGCTTACAAGGAGATCACTGCTAGTGGAGATCCCTCTGCATCGGCT
>JAGLQE010000414.1 GCA_023137005.1 Thermoplasmata archaeon | reverse complement strand
TCATCCTCCCAGACCTCCAGGTCCTTGTAGCTCACTGGTGCTGAAGGCCCTGCGGCCACTCCGCCCATGAAGCCACCCAGGTCCATGTTTGCAACTCCTGACACGCTGGCACTTCCTGCCAGTTCACTGGTCACGATGCTGACCTTGTCCTTGTCCAGGCTTAATGTTCCGACCTGTCCATTGATGGGCTCGATATTGGAGCTTCCATTCATTCCGACAGCATGCAATGCGATGACATTCAGACCAGGTCCGATATCCGGTGTGCTGTATTCTATAGGTCCTCCACTTGCAGTGAAGAATCCTGCGGTCTCGGTAGATCCACCATTGTTCTGTAGTCCGTATGGTCCGTACCTGTCTCCGTCAAATGATGTTTCAGTCTCTGGGTTTGTAAGGCCTAGCTTACCAAAGGAGAAGGCGTCTATGTTCGTCTGGCCCTTCCACCACTCGGCATTGATCAGTAGTTTGGTATTTGGATCTGTGAAGACACCCTGTTCTGGTATATTGACATAGTAGTATCTCCAGTCTCCTGCCTTTCCTCCTGAGCCGTCAAATCCAGACAGCATTATGGCTGGGTCAAAGAGTCTATTGCAGTCGTAGTATTCGAATGTAAGATCCACAGCAGCATTGTTCGGCGGTGGTGTGAGGAATTCCAGTCTTCCGCTGACAGCATCGAAGTCATATCTTCCATAGCTGTAATCCATCTCGAAGAAGTCACCAGATATCAGACCTGTGTAGTTGTACCATGCGGTAATCTTGTCTCCCGCGCTCAGTGTCCAGTTATTCAGCTTTACAATACCTGTTACATTGTCTATTATGTAATTGAACATGTTCAAGGAACCATTCACTGAGGCATTGAACCCTGTATTGAGCATCTGGATCGTATGAGTGCTGTTCATGAAGTACAGTGTATTGGGTGCCTTCTTTCCTTTGGTGTCTAGGTTACCGTAGAGGAGCTCAAAGGTTGTCTGGCCATCTGTTGCAGATTCAATGACCACTTCATTCTCTATTGTGTTGAACATATTGAGCTTTATCTTACCCTCATTGCAACCAGAATAGTTGTAGTAACCGTATATGCTGTCTCCAGTTGCCAGTGTCCAGCCATTGAGGCTAAAGCCTCCATCAATGTAGTTGATAGTGTAGTTGTTGACCCCGGGTGTTGCGCTCTCTGTCAATCTATAATAATGCTCGGTGTACTGATAATACGCTGATGCATTATATGTCAAGTTCCTGACATAGAAAGCATTGTCTGATGCTGGCAGAATGCCAGTATTAGCAAGTGAGAAGCTGCCCTCTCCACCTATCGCGTTCTCCACTATTGTCTCATTCTTTATTGGCGTAATGGCAAAGAAGTACTCTGTTCCTTCTGTTAGTGACTTACCATTCCTGAGTAGAAGTGATCCAAAGGGATCGACCCTCTTGTCACCATCGTATACTGAGTTGTTACCAAGGTAAAGATATAGAACACCCACTTCGAAGGCCACATAATTGGCCGTCACATTCATACCCCACGAGAGTGGAGCCATGAAAGTGATCTCACCAGTTCTCTGGTTGAAGATGTAATCGATGTTCTCGCCATCGTCCATTTCTATCATCTCTTCTCCATCAAGGTAAAGTGTGTAGGTTCCCGGCCCGATCTCCTCGCTACCGGCACCATTGGCCAGCTGAGCGGTCGTGGTGACATTATCATCTGCAATTATCACTATCTCGCCCTTTACCTCATTGGAGTTGTTCAATAGTATCTCTTTCTCCACTGAGTCGAATTTGGAAAGTGCCTTACCATTCTCAATTACATCGAAGGTCTCCTCAATGACATTGGAATTGGCCAGTCTGAATTTATCCTGGTATATCTTTTGGTCGTACGAGGCGCTAACAGTCGAGTTTATGTGTAAGCCATGAGTGAGATTTCCAGAGGCATTGTGGTAGTAGAACATGTCTTCTGTTAATGTGCCTTTTCCTGTAAGGTCATTCATTGTGTACATGTCTTCTTCCAGTACAAATGGGCCGGTCTCTGTGTAATTGTACCAGGCATAGAAATAATCCCCTGGGACAAAGTTACCCAACATACCACTATTATATGTGAATACTCCGGTAACATTGTCAAAGGTGCCTATGAAAGTATTCTCGGTAGTACTTACCCAAAACCAAGATGCCCACGCCGATACGTACACATGGAATCTCTCTGATCCTAGAATTATGTTCTGATTCTCGAGGGTCAGGGTGTCAAAGGTACCATCTGCATCACCATCCAGTACTGTTTCATTGTTGCCCTTTGGCCCCCACTCGTATGGGGATATTATTACATCTGTTCCATTTCCATCCACCACGATGAAGGTCTGGTTGACTATCTTGTCATATGCCAATCGGATGGTGGATTCACCGCTACTCATTCCCAATTGGAATGTGGTTACATTGGCCGCAGAGGTATTATGTTCACATGACTCGTCCATGGTCGATCTAATGCCTTCAAATCCAATATGGTTCTCTGAGGTACTGAGTGCCGGGTCGCCACCGAACTCAAAGTTGGGGTTACTGGCCTCAACATTGACCGAGATGGGTATGACAGTGATCTTTCCATCCACATCTGCTGTTATGGCACCCTCATAGGTTCCCACGCCCTCGGCGATGGCCTTGGCAGGGTCTAGTGTGGCTGTGAAGGTTCCGGTATCTCCTGGTGCGATGCTCATTGCTGATCCGTCGGTTATGGTCATCCAATCCCATGCCTGTCGCTTGAAGTACTCTACTTTGAGGTAGATGTCCTGATAATCGGTGACCGCATCCATTATCCTGCTCCAGATGGCCACACCGTCACTTATCCTATTGAAGTCTGTATTATTATGGAATCTACATTCCAGAACATTTCCTCCAATGAAGGCTCCGTTCATCCTGTTCCTCTCGGCAAATGCTATTCCTGGACCATATGGCCCACTTGTCAGGTCTCCCTCTATCATCCCATCTTCATTCTCATCTGTCCAGTCGAACAGCTCGAGCCAGAAGTCGGAGTTATTGGAGTACATGGTGACCTTTGCCAGGTCACTGTCCCACCAGTAGGTTTGGTTCACTGGTTTTAGCAGTTCCCCGAAGGCATTGTAGAATCCGGTGTCATTGAGTATGGTCCAGCCATGTGGGTCAGCTTCTGTGACCGTGATCATGGTAACTCCCTCACCGATCTTGAGCATCTCTCCGGCCATGACATCAGCTGTAGCTGTAGTAGTGCCTGTGTTCTCAATGGTGAATTCCTGGACAAGATTCTCTGGCAGAGTATTCTCGCCGATCGTCTTGACGAAGGCGTCATGCCTCTCTCCCTCATAATCTCCTGGAACCCATGATGTGGGTGTGATTATAGAGCCACCACTTTCACTGGCTATTATGGATGATTGGGTTGCATTGACGAATCCCGCTCCCTGTGAGAATACATCGTAGTTGATATCGTCAGCTCCGGACATCAGAATAGCTCGTGCCGTTTCGGTGTCCAGGACTTCTCCTGGGTGTGCTCCGTCATAGGCATCGGCTATAATTGCTATCGAGGCTGCCAAATTGGATGATGCCATACCATGCCAACCTAGAATATCGACAACGTTCGTGTAATCTGCATTTGGACCTCTGTCGTAATCTGTCCATAGCGGCATTGAAGCAAATCCAAAGTAAGCTCCGGTCGTCACGACATCTGGCTTCGGATTACCCATCATTGTTGGGCCTCTTCCAGATACTGAAATGATATCTCCGTATGTCGGGTTTGGACCAGTGTCCTGTTCCTCAACTATCCTGTAAAACAGGTCGGTTGCCAGTCCTGCTGTTATCACACCTGGGGCTGAACCCGGGGATGCTATTGTACTGTATCCTGGACCTGCGCCACCGGTCGAGGCAGTGAATACGACCTTTCCTTCTCC
>JAGLQE010000413.1 GCA_023137005.1 Thermoplasmata archaeon | reverse complement strand
TGCTTTATCCAATTCATCCCATCTGTCGAATTGGCGTACATGATGCGCCATTGGACACCATCATAGCCGGAGTACCACATTTTGTACTCCTCATCCTCGAACAATACAGATGGATAGGAGGCATGATAATCATCTGCCTCTCCGGAGCTTCCTAGGGGTATCACAAGGCCCTGCTTATTCCAGTTCATTCCATCCGATGAGTTGGCATATAATACCCTGTACCTACTGCCGTCATTACCAGCGTACCACATTTTGTACTCATTGTCGTGGAAAATTACAGAGGGGGCGATCACATGGGCATCGTCGTATCCGGATGCACTTTTGTCCAGAACCATGCCTTGTTTAACAGCCTCCACCCTCGCAAGGTTTATGGAAAAGTCGGATGGGAGAAGAGGGTGAACGCCGTCTACAGTAAATGTCCAGTTGTGATCCAGCATATTTCCCACTGTGTCATTGGCGATTATCCTGAGGGTTATTATATCTCCATCTGTAAAATCAATTGGTGTAGTGTATGAAAAATTGAATCCGAGGGGTGATGATGAAATAGACGGTGATATCTCAGAGCCATTAATCAGCATTTTCAAGTTGGCCAGGTCTATACCGGATGGATCCTTCAAAATCACGGATATAGTTGTGTTTTCCCTGGCGTAGATACCGGGGGCCGGGAACATATCATGAGGGGTAGGGGGAGCGATATCGGTGCTGTTAAGCCCTGCCAACTCGGCGATGGTCGCTATTGCGATCTGGGTGCCGTTTGCAATGTATGTCAAATTGACCTTGTCAATGGTGTCCGTTGTCTTATGATAATATGGTGAGAATTGGTCCTCGAAAATGTGAATGGCAGGATATTCTGGTCCGAAAAAGTGGTGGTCACTGTTGCTGGAGGTTCCGCCGACTGTCACATCCAGTGAGGTGTAGTTCTGTGCAATTGAATTAGTGTAGTTGGCCAAGTCTTCCGAGTGTGCATTGCCATTAAGCTTGGCCCATATGGTAGTACTGCCCGGGTCTGGGTTGTATCCAAACATGTCAAGATTGATCACGGCCGTAATGTTCTCACCCAGGAATTTCGAATTGGAGGCATAATGAGCACTCCCCCACAATCCCTGTTCTTCTCCTGAAAAGGATATGAAACGTATGGTGTGGTTGAATTCGTAATCGGAGAGTAGTTCCGCGGCCGCAAGAACAGCCGCTGTGCCACTGCCATTGTCATCCGCCCCGGGAGCAGATTTGTAGGGGAGGTTGGAGATGGAGTCATAATGTCCGCATATTATGATTATTCCATCTGACGCTGTCTTGCCAGGAAGCTCAGCCACCACATTCCTCATCTTTGCTCCACTCCTTATGAAATAATCAAAATATGGGTTGAGGCCATTCATTTCATATATATCGAATATATAATCTCCAGCCTGGTAATTTTTTTCCACTGCATAGGAATATCTGGTGCCAAAATCCTGCAGTTCCTGTATGTAATCTTGCACGAGGTCCTCTGTTACATTGTTGAGGATGTTTTCAATTTCAGCAGTGACGTCGATGGCAGGATGATCCTCGATCGGCAGGTTCTTGGCAATGGGAGGTTCATCATCAGATCCCACCCCCGTGGCTATGGGAGAATGGAGCAAGCTGGACATCATTAATATCATGACCAGGATAATCGATAATAATACTCTTCTTTGCCCACTTTTATTGTTAACCATGTTAATATTAAGTAATTGGTTTTGTATTATATAAATATTGTTCATGTCAATGGATATTAGGCTTGAGAATTAGGGCATATCACTTGCATATAGAAGTATATGAAAATTCGACATTTATATATACTGGGGTCACCATTCAAAAAAGATGAGTGACATCTTCTCGATAGCCAGGGTCATAATAGGCATATCCATCCTTGCAATGGCATCACTCAGTGACCTCAGGACCCGCAGAGTGGATAATAAACTCTGGGTCATCATGGGGAGCCTGGGGGTCCTTATCCTTGGCATCGAGATATTGACCTCGGGTATGGGTGAACCATGGAACACATCCACCACCGTGTGGAACTACAATCATCTACTGGCCCTTGTGCCCACCATAATTCTTTTTTATGATATCTTCTGGGATAGAGAGGCTTTGTACGATGAGGGGAAGATCAATTTCATTGCTTGGACCGTATTATCAATAGCCATACTTGCCGCGGCTGGTTTACTTTGGATCGAGGGCGTGAGTATCCAGACCATGCAACTTCTGATGGTTCCGATCATGATCATCATCGGATACGTATTCTTCTATACTGGGATCATCCACGGAGGAGCCGATGCAAAGGCCTTCATGTCCATCGCCATCCTGATGCCTTTCAGTCCATTGGTGGGAGATATTCTGCCGATCATCCAGTATCCGAGTTACATGGCCGAGGCTATGTCCATGATGTTCCCCTTTGCTTTCCTGACATTGATGAACGCCGCCATGATCTCTGTTGTGGGTTTCCTCTGTCTAGTGTTCCTGCTTAACCTGATCAGGAAAGATCTTCAATTCCCTGCCATGTTCTTTGGATACAGGATGGATATCGATGAGATACCGAAAAAATACGTGTGGCCGATGGAAGTCGTCAGAGATGATGAAGTGGTTCTGTACATTTTCGGAAAACGTGATGCAAATATCAAAGAAGAGCTTGAAATGCTGAAGCAAAGGGGGATTCAGGACGTCTGGGTCACTCCAAAATTGCCTTTTATCATTCCTATGTTCTTAGGGTTCGTATTCAGCTTCTTTGTAGGGAATGTGATAACCTTGTTTTTCAATGCCTACCTGATATAGTGATCCTTCCCAATATATATGTAAAATGAGATCATTCTCCCGGGATGGAAGTGAGATCGTGACTAAGAGAACGGGCATAGACCGAAAGAAGCTGGCATTGGTGATCATCGATATTCAGGATAAGCTCTACCCCAGCATCCAGGACAAGGAGAGTGTGAAGGAAAATGTCATCAAGCTCATTGAATTCTCAAAGATAATGGGTATTCCAATTATATTTTCCGAGCAGTACCCCAGGGGCCTGGGAGAGACCATCCAGGACATCAAAGACGTATTGCCAGACTATGGGCCTCTTGAGAAGAACACCTTCAGTTGTTGCGGCGAGGGGGACTTCGAAGCCCGTCTTTTAGAACTGGGTGTTGAGACCATCGCCATAACCGGGATAGAATGCCATGTCTGCGTATTCCAGACCACACGGGATACTCTGGCCAGGGGCTATAATGTACATGTGATCAGCGACGGGGTTGCCTCACGCACGCCCGAGAATAAGAAGGTCGGGTTGGACAGGGCGAGAGAGATGGGGGCGGTCATATCCAGCACCGAGATGTTCATGTTCGAGGTCATGGAGAGGGCCGGGACCTCTGAGTTCAAAGAGGTTGCACCACTACTGAAGTGAAAGCTTTGATCTTCTATAGGGAACATACTTCACAGTGAGGCATATTTATATTCAGATACAGCCCACTGGCTAATGAATATGAAAAATTGAAAGAACCGAGGAAATTATTCCTCGGATTTCTCTTCTACAGGTGCTTCCTCGACTGGAGCTTCTTCCTGGGTCTCTGGGGCTGCTACTGCTTCCTCCGAAACCTCATCTGTCTCGTGCTCGTCCTCGTAGATGTGGACTATGTCACCCTGCTTCAGGACCTCGGTCCTGCGGATCTCCACCCTCTGCATTGGCTGAATGGTCTTACAGGCGACAGCGGCCTCGCGACCCATCTGTCCACCGATAATGCCTTTCATGACCTCATTCAGTGATCGGGTTCGGGTATAATCATTGATGACATCGTGCACCTTCAGGCGGATGGCCGTCTGCTGTGATGATTTTATCCTGCGCTCACTGATGATAAGTGGCTTGATACGAAGTAGGAATTTGTCCCTTGTGTAGACATCGACGATGAGATCGGTCTTCGTTCTCTTCCTTCGAGTCATCCTACGAACATAGTCACTCGTCATATTGTGACCAATGAAGGTCGTGTGGGCCTCCATGCCCCTCACGTCAATGATCTTGAATCTCATTTTGATATGCATTTTTGCGAAATCACCAGTAAGGTCCTGAACAGTGACCTCGGCTACTCTACCAATGAGCTTTTCTGGCTCGTCTGCCAGGGCCTCGGATACCTTTGTCCTGTCAAACATGTCTGGAGCCATTACACTGTACCAGGATTTCGACTTCCACTTGTCCTTCTTTGGGCCTGAACGCCCTCTTGGTGCTGCCATTTATATCCTCCGAGAGTTAGCGAGGATATTATATTCCCTATATAATACAATCGGCATTATACCAGCAAAATCAGAATATCAGCGAATATTTAGCAGAATATGCTACATCGATGAGCCTGCGGCGGCATACTGTATCAAACCTTCTCCGTCCCCTATGCCAGTAAAATATTAGATGTCGGGGACGGGGTTTGAACCCGTGACCTCCGGATCGCTCAGGATCCAGGGTTAGACTTCTGGGCGCCATTTTAACCCTAATGGGTCCCTATGAGTCCGGCGCTCTACCAGGCTGAGCCACCCCGACAGGATGGTTCATCTAAACCTCGAGAATGTTTCCTCTGGTTCTCAGGGCTTATTTTCTTATCATTAGTAAATGTTTGCACTGGACGGATAGGTAGTATACCATCAAGCCATTTCCTGGCCAGATGATCCTCCCTCTTCCTTGTCCGCACACAGGGGGGCTATGCACACTGGACAGCGGCCTTCCTCCTCTATGCAGGCATCGTGGAACACTGTCCCACAA
Organism: Thermoplasmata archaeon; assembly: GCA_023137005.1. GTDB lineage: Archaea > Thermoplasmatota > Thermoplasmata > SG8-5 > JAGLSY01 > JAGLSY01. The sequence continues at coordinate 1,912 of JAGLQE010000413.1, read as the reverse complement.
CGGCACTTGCTGGTGGACTCTCCAGACTCTATTAGACCCATGCAGATGGCGCAATTCCTCTCTATATCGGTCTTTGCACTATTGGATCGCGCTGGGGCTGTAACACTTTTCAGGAGGTCCACCGGCATCTTCAAAGAAGTAGCGTCTGTCTCAATAGCCAGGATACTTATCTGTGCTTCGATCTCCAGGAGTAGGCGTTCCCCGACCTTGCCGGTTATCAGCTCCTTCTCCCAGGATTCCTTGACAGCTTCCTTCTTGACCTCGAGGGTTTCCTTGACCGAATAGGTGTATTCCTCCCGGGGTATGAATCCGTGTTCCTGGACTAGAACTCCCAATTCCGTCAGAAGTTGTGAATTGGCCTGGCTATATTTGTGGATGAGCCAATCGTAGGCGGCCGTGGATATCTCTCCATCGTCCTTCAGCTGGATGAGCTCGTCGACTGTGTCCTTGAGCAGGGTGGCGATCTCTCTCTCTTCCCTCTCAGCATCCTTTTTGGACACAGTATGGAATCCAAGCTTCGCTATCACTGATTTTAGACTCAATCCCTGAACAAGAAGTGTGATCAGGACCACGCCAAATGTCACTGCCAATATCAGATCACGATGAGGGAACAATGTACCGTCATCCAGGTATATGGGGATCGACAATGCCAGAGCAATGGGGATCGCGCCTCTCAACCCGCCCCACCACATGACCACCTGCCACTTCCTTGGTAGGGTTTGAGATTGCCCCCGGTTCATTATCTTGCCTATGATGAATACTGATGCGGCCCTTGCGAACCACAGGGCCAGTACTGAAAACACTACGAGCTCGATCTCGTCCCAGACCGCGCCCAGATTGACATTCATACCCACCACTATGAAAAGGAAGGAGTTGACCAGGAACACTATGAAACCCCAGAAGCTCAGAAGAGTATGTCGGGCAGATGGGGCCATAGCGAATCTTGTGCCATAATTTCCAAGGATGAGGCCAGCCATTACCACGGCGAAAACACCGGATGCCCCCATATTCTCGGCCATCGCGAAAAGGCCAAAGACCATTATGAGGGTGATCATGACCTCGGTGAACTTGTCATCTATTTTGGATATGATCATGTAGAGAAGGTAGCCGACTGCCAATCCCAGAAGGATGCCGAATATGGCCATTCTCAGGAAATCGGTTACTCCAGTTAGAAGGTCCACATTGCCACTTCGGATGAGATCCAGCATGACAGCGAATAGCACAAGACAAGTTCCGTCATCAAATATGCTCTCCCCCTCGATTATGTTCTTCAACTTGGTAGGGATCTTGGTGTCCTTGTAGATTGCTAGTATGGATACCGGGTCAGTTGGGATTATTATCACCGCTATGAGAAGAGAGATCGTGAAGGGAATGGCCAAGGACAGTAAGGAGTTCGTGAAAAGAAATATCAGGTAACCCACGAAGAATGAAGAAAGTATCAGGGCAGGAATGGCTAATAATGAAATGACCTTGGCATTCTCTTTCAAATGCTTCAAGCGCATGTGCAGAGCGCCCTCGAATATGAGTGGTGGTAAAAGTATGTGAAAGATCATGTCCTTGTCGAGAACAAAGGGTGGATCGACATTGAAGTAAGCTATGACCAGGCCAGATATCAAAAGCATGATGGTATAAGGCCACCTTATGTACTTTGCCACGATGGCCACGATCACTGCCACCATCATTATAACAAGGAACTGGTCGATATCCAATGCCATTTTATTGCTCCATTGATTGCTGGAGTTGCCTCAATATAAAGACGTATATATAAGTGTATAGCAAGAACATTCAGGAGTGGGTGGGGGTGCGATTTGAGGACGGGGATGGGGGTCCGCATCAAACTCATTACCTGCATAAATTTAATACTCGTTTGATAAAGCTAAATGTGTAGGTTCAATTGGTAAGGTCACATTCC
>JAGLQE010000412.1 GCA_023137005.1 Thermoplasmata archaeon | reverse complement strand
GTACAACTGTCTGGTATCACATTCTGGGATCATGATGGTAATAGCGTGTATGATGAGGGAACTGATGCGATCATTCCTGGAGCCGAGGTAGTGGTCTCGAACTATGATCTGATCGCAGTGAACGAAGGTATTACAGATCCTGATGGTAGGATATTCTTTGAGAATATGGTGCCAGGCAGTGCTGTGGCCGATATTTCGATCGCTGGAAGGTATATCGCATCTATAAACCATACCTTGATCTCGGGTCAACCATCCATTGCAGAATGGGCTATTGCCCCCACCTCACTGAGAGGCGTGGTCTATGATGGATATGGAGAACCCGTAGTTGGCGCCTCCATAGATGTCTGGATAGATGATCAGAATGTGACACAGACCATTTCAGGTATCAATGGAACCTTTAGCTTTAATGACCTTCTATATGGTGGTTACTACATACAGGCGATATATGATGGGCAGGCTACAAGGGCCCAGATGATCAATATAGATTATCTAGCCAACAATACCATTGATCTTGTAATGAATCCTGCGGTCCTATTTTCAGGTACGGTCATCATGCCCGATGGATCGAAGGCTCCTGATGCTAATATCAGGCTGACCTATGGTAACCTTCCAGAGGAGGATATCCTGCTCTCAACCAATTCACTTGGTGAGTTCAAGGAGCATCTTGAAGCAGATGATTACATCATTTATTGCAGTTACCCAATGGGTGGTAAAGAATATGTCCATGCATCCAGGTTGGAATTGAATGCTAATACTACATTTGAGATCGAACTGAAAGAGGGAATTCAAGTATCTGGAAAGATAATTCGGAGTGACTTCGAAATACCCGGTGACAATATCAGGGTCATCTTCACAGATATAGAGAATGATTTTGTTTTGGAAGCCTTCAGCAATTCTGAAGGAGATTTCATAATAGATATCCCGATCGGCACTTACGATATCTACTCTTACCTGAACTTCGGAGATGATGAGTTGGTCTATGCTTCCAGGATATCCCTGGACCAGTCCCACAATGACCTTAATATTGAACTGAAAGAGGCTTTCAGATCTCCAATGACCATATACCAGGATTATAATGGAAATGATGAGTTCGATATAGGTGAGGGATTGGAGGATGTGACCATCGAGTATAGGATGGACAATGATCAGGTCATAACTTCATTCACAGACCCCAACGGTGCCTCTGAGCTTACACTTTACAAGGGAAGATTCTACACTGTGATAATAAGCAAGGAAGGATACGATATCACAAATCTGGGTAGACGCACTGATGCTAGTCTTACTACCCCCTTATTTGAGGAATTGGTACCAAAACTTGTCCCAATAGATGGAACCATATTCTTGGGGGATGATGTGCTTCTCAATGAGAATGCATATGTTCATTTCACGGTGGCCGGTAGCGATACCATCAACTTTGGAGCCATAGATTCATCAGTACAGATGGAACAGGATGGAACCTACCATGCGGAGCTCATACCCGGGATATACTCAGTTAATATCATGAAGAATGTGACCACAGGCAATGATTCCGAAATACTCCAGATAGATGAGATCATCGATCTCTACACTGGCCTATACACGGGAGAAGCTGTGGAACTTAATATTACTGTAAGGCAGAGAGTGAAATTCAATATGGGGCTGATGAAAGATGGACTTGCAACTGATGGAAATGTGTCTTTCATAGGTGGCCCTGATGAGAGGGGTTTCGACATATCCATTGACGGTAGTGATATTTATCTCGAGCCAGGTGATTATATTGTTAGGGGTGTCTATGCTATCGAGGATCGTATATACATGGCCAATGAGATGGTCAATATATCTGAGGGCATTGATCTAACGGTAACTCTGGAAGAGTCCTATAATCTGAATGGAAGGGTATTCTACGAGGTCAAGCTTTTCGAGGGCTACGATATCATCTTCACCGATCTGGAGACCAATGATACAATCGTGGCCGTCACGGATGAGAACTCTGATTACAATGTACACCTTGTAAGAAACAAGGAATACAGGGTGGACATGAGCTTCCTCAATGAGGACGATGTCGGCTTTTCATTCCAGGTATACAGGTACTTCCTGAACCCGGACAATGCCACCACAACGGTGAAGGTATCTACCGCTGGCAATGAGATATCCAAGAACCTGAACCTAAATAGAGAAAGATACTATATCGATCTCCTTGGTAATGTGACTCTTTCTGTTGCTAATTCCAGTGATGTGGGAACCGAACTCAAATTCGCCTCCGAAAGGGAGGTCTACTTAGTCACCACGGATAAAGACGGGTATTACAGGACGGAGATACCTCCTGGTGCCTATGATGTATATGCCTATAATCCCGGTAACAATGATGTATACCTTCAGTCCATCGGCTTGGGTTCCTTTGAAAAGATAATACTGGATATAGAACTAGAAACAGGCTATGGCCTTTCTGGAGAGGTGTATTTCAATCTTAATCAGAATCAGATAACCACACTAGACTTTGTCTCTGATAATGGCAAGACAAACCTCACGACAGGAATTGATGGCCATTACAATATCTGGCTACCAGAGAACTCCTATAATATCACCGGAGAGCTGATCAATGAAGAAAACAATCTTGATATAACCTATTCATTGAACACAGTGATCGAGATCGATGATGACCTTCGCAGAAACTTGCCATTGACCAAGGTGGAGATATTTGACCTCATCGTTGAATCCAAGGCTCTTTTCTCAGGTATCATAATTCCCGAGATGTATGTGGAATATGAGATAACTGTTACCAATATAGGCAATGCGCCCGACACCTACAACCTATTTGTCTCTGGTGGAGAATCTGGATGGAATCCAGTCATAGAAACCGCTAAAATGGAGCTGGGCTATGGTGATGGAGGAACTGCCAAGACCAAGGTATCCTTCACCATACCAGAAGGTGCCCTTGTCAACTACAACCCTGTTACCATAACAGTGGCCTCTTCCAAGAGTGCGGGGCTGCAAGAGACCGTGACCCTGACTGCTGATATCCAGCAATACTATGGACTGGAGCTTAACTACTCCATGACCCCCATGGTCATTGACGGCCCGGTAATGAAATGGTCTGTCGGTGTGAAGAACACGGGCAATGGCGATGATATGGTAGCGGTTTACATAGCTAATTTGGATGATCTAGCCTCCAAGGGATGGCGAGTGGTCTTTGATAATTCTACCTCTGAAGGCGATATTGTCAATGATGGAACAGAGATACACAATATCTCGTTAAGCCCCAATATTGCCAAGTCATTACCTCTGAAGTTCGAGCAGATCGGTGACAACCCGTTCAAGACCGTGGAAGTGCTGATCGGAACTTATTCACATACTGACACATCTATCTTCGCCTCCAAGAGCCTTGACGTGGTCTATCCGAGGATAACCCTGGGAGAGAACAATATAACAGTTAGTGGAGATTCAGTGCATGATACCACTACCGAGCACCCCCTTGTCGGAGGAGTTGTGACAATAATCGCTGTCACCATCGGTCTCACCCTGTTCTACGTAATGAAGAAGAGGAGGTGGCTAAGATGATGTCTACGAGATCTATGTCACTGACCTTAGTGGTATTCATATCGCTCACTCTGCTAGCCCTCATGGGGCCAGCAATGGTCTCGGCTGATGATGGCAATGTATCCGACATAAGGCTTCATATCAGGGGTCCGGATCTGCTGGCACATGATCGTGTGGGAACATACGAGATAACCATCATGGACCCTCTGGAAAGAAGCTGGCAATACAGCCTGTGGATCGATGCCAATAATATCACCGGTGCAAAGCCACTGGAGATCGAGCCCATGGTTGGTAACCTCAGTGCACAGAACAAGACCTTTGTCGCGGATATAACAGCCATGACACCCCTGGGTGATATGATCATGTACATCAATGTATCATCCCCTTCAGGAGCCCTGTGGTATGTGAGAGAATTCGATATCAAGGTAATTGAACCTATAGTCATCGTGGCTGACATACTCAACTCGGGCGATGTCGTGATACTCAATGCCACCGTGCAGTTCTTCGTAGATGATGAACTACTATCCACGGATACTCTCAGATCCCTTGATGTGGGAGCCTCGACGGTCATGACCGGCGAGTGGGTGACCGAGGATATAGCAGATGGATGGCATACGTCCACGGTATTGGTGGATGTCAATAATGATGGAATAATAGATCCAACAGTTGGAGACATGGAGATAGACAATAAGTTCTTTGTCGAGGGCAGCAATATGTCTGCCACGATCTACATACTCCTGGGTATCACGGGACTTTTGGTCGGTATGATACTCATCAACAAGAAATTATCGGGGAAACGTAAATGACCCATTCAATTCTTACAGGAGTCCTATAAATGAAGACATTTGTAACCGTAACACTGAACAGCGATGGAGGCCTGGCCTCTGATGTGACCGCCACCCTCATGGATATGGGATTCAATTCCACACTTGGTAGCCATGATTTCGTCTATGACTGGAAGAACAAGGACGTAGCACCAGCCCAGGTCATCGACTTCGTGGACAAGGTCCAGAAGAAGCTGAAGGGCATGAACGTGCTGTTGCAGTTCGCTACCGTGAAGTAGTAGTTCTCAGGCCTATTGAGAATACAGAAGTATCTTGTTAGCTTGGGTGCTGTAGACTGAACTAAGCCACAGTCCAAACCCTAAAATACCTAAATCCCATTTCTCTGGTAGAGAGGAAGAGAACCCATGAGAAGGATAATAGTTGTCTGGCTATGCATTATGATGGTGGCTAGCTCTGCTATTGTCATGGTCGGGGTTGAGGATGGAGTTGTTGAGGGAAAGGTGTTTGTCAAGGATGGGGTGACGAATACTACGCATGCGCCTATTAGGATAAATGGGAATGGGGATTTTGGTATAGGGATCAATGGGGTGAGTGCGGGTGATGGAAGTGCTGGCAATCCCTGGATCATTGAGGGGTGGGATATCAATGGCACTGGGTTTGGTTATTGTTTGTATGTAGGTAATACTACAGATTATTTTGAAGTAAGGGATTGTAGTTTGCATGATGTGGATGGAGATTGGAGTTTTCCAGCATTCAGAACTAGTGGCTTATTATTGTATAATGTAACTAATGCTGAGATTGTTTATAATGAAATAAATTCAAATAATAAGTATGGCATAATCTTGTACGATACAGATAATAACACA
>JAGLQE010000411.1 GCA_023137005.1 Thermoplasmata archaeon | reverse complement strand
ATATACATTTGTTTCATCTGCCACATTGCCTATATCTGCAGGAGCGTAAATGCCGCCTGGTCCAGTACTTCCAGCCTCAGAAGCTACGCCATTACTGTGACAATACACACTGCTACAAGTTCCTGTTCTCAAAGAGGCCCCTGGTGCATAAGATGGACTACCTAATATTCCGGCTCTGTTGGTATTTGTCCCTACTGCTAGTTCATCAAAGACCATGGTGGGAATACCATCAACATGACTGACAGTTCCATAGGTATCTATGTCAACAGCACCACCATTATGACACTCGGCGCATGCATAATTGTAATTTGGACTATTGCTGGTGTCTGGGAGATTGTTAGCCACATGCTTATTGTGAGCTCCGCTCAATGGTGTGTTACCCGCTGTTCGGTCACCATGACAACTACCTCCACCACCGGCACCACAGTATGTTGTTGCTGGAGTATCCCAGACAGGTGTGGTGTCCCCTGCACTAGTATCTGCCCCATCTGAGGGATTATGGCACCAAATGTCACTGCATGTATTCCCTCCGCTCCAGGACCCAAGGAAATCCGCATCCCCAAAGTGAAGTGCCAGTCCATTGGCCGTATTATTGAAGACCACCTGGACCTGCCCATCCACGTGCTGGGATGTTCCATAGGTCGAATCATACCAGCCAGCAGCGTTACCAGCCGGGTTAAAGTGGCATTCCGAGCAATTGAACTCGTAAGGGGCTCCATCGGTATGCCTCGGGTGGCTGGATGTCGTAGGGGCCATATTGTGGCAATCACCACAGGCCACTCCTGGTGTGTCCCATTCTGGATCCGGGGCATTCCATGAGAAACTACCAGCTAAACCATCACTGTGGCAATAGGTGTTGGCGCAATCCATATTCCCGGTCCCATTGAAGGTCGTGCTAAGGTCACCACTGTGGTTGGCTATGGCCACTGTTGAGAGAGGAGATGTTCCATTGAAGTGAACATTCAAAACTCCATTATTGTGCTCTGGTGTTCCGTATGTGGTATCATACCATCCATCCAGATCGCCAGCAGCATTGAAGTGGCACTGTGAACAATTGTAATCATAATCTGGTATCCCCCAGTCCGCGACAATGTGCTTTGTGTGGCTATTGGAGTCTACACCACAGCTTATGCCTCCAGGGTGGCAATTTGCAGTTGGATTATGCCCTTCTGAGGGGTCAAGTGGATAATTGTGTTTTTCATGGCAACCTGATTTTGTACAATCCTGATAACTTGCTGGCCAAGGGTCGCCATGACTGCTGGGTGTATCTGTTTTATTCACCCATCCCTGGAAAGGTACATGGCACCCACCAACACCAAGACTTGGATCTCCACATCCTTGGACAGATAGTCCCCCATCATTTGGCATCTGCAAGTGGTCTGGATGGCAATCAACACATTCGACCACACCATCTGCATCTATCAGAGTGCTTGTTGTATGAAGTGCCCCGTCATTTGTGAAGCTAGTGTAGATGTCAGCCATCCACGGGGTGCTAGCATCCTGGTATATGGCTCTGGAATCCAGATCAGAATAATGGCAAATGACATTACAGAAGTCATTGTTCACATTCGTATCCCCGGCTGCTGCGTATGCCGTCCAATCAATGTCAATGGCATGGGGGATATCATGTGGATACCATGGCTCGGCCGCTGTATTGTGGCAGTCCTCACAGTGTGTGTAATCATAATTGGATATGGATTCATTGAGATGGTTGATGTACTTGCCGCTACCGAAAGGCACTGGGTTGGTTCCAGTATCATCGTGGCAGTCCTCACAGCCCGTGACCGCCCTTGGCCAGACCTGTTCGAAGGCAACAGAGCTCTCATTCCATACATTGACCGTATCCGATGGCTCGGACCAGACCTGGATTGTGAGGCCGGAGCCGGCCGCGGCAGATAGATCATGCCACATGATGTGTATCTCATCTATAGACACAGTATCCTGCTGGGCGGCATCCGCAGAGTTATCATCCACCACCCTGAGATATATCTGGCCAGACATGACCGGTAAGGGTACGCTATAGGCCGTGAGAATATTGGAATTTATTGTAAGGGCGACAGGTGTGTAGACCACATTGTCAGTTGAATATTCAAAGGTGAAAGTATCGTCAGAGCCTACATTGTGGCTACCATTGACCAGAAGGGTGAGGTCATCGGCTCCTGGAGGCAAAGCTTGGGTCAGCCATCTATGCTCGAGACTGTAAGCGGATGGTGCCAATGATTCGTGCTGGATGCGGATCGTGTCTATCTGGCAAGTGGTCAGAGCTGCATCTCCTGTATTGTCATCAATGACCTGTATGTAAAGCACACCTGACTCTCCCAATGGGAAGGTGTAGGGTGCATAGGTCGTCATAACACCCTGGTCTATGTTTATCCCTGTATCCACCCATGATGCCCCATCATTTGACCAGAAGACACTGAATACATCGTCCCCAGGGTCACTAGAAAGCCCTCTCACATAGAGGTTAAGGGCGGAATATCCTGCGGGGATACTGTTAGTTGTCCAGTTATGTTCTAGTGAGGCGGTAGCAGGATTGCTCAGATACCATTCAAGTCGTATCGTGTCTATTTGGCAAGTGGTCTGGACCACATCACCGGTATTGTCATCAATGACCCTGATCCATATCGAACCAGATAATCCTCCTGGCATGGCGAATGGTGCATAGGTTGTCATGACCCCTTGGTTTATTGTTATTCCTGTTGGTATATATGGTCCGCCCACAGCAGCAGTGGAGTACTCGATACTGAAAGTGTCATCTCCCGGGGCAGTTGAAAGCCCTCTGACATAAAGGTTGAGAGCTGTATAACCTATAGGAATATTGTCTGTGGTCCATCTATGCTCGAGTGAGCCTACAGGTGTGCCTGTTGTGGTGATAGTTATGTTCACGTAATCTGTTTCGATCCATCTAGCAGTAGCTCCTGGATCAACAGCGTAGACGCCGACATAGACATACCCACCAGCATCGATATAATCCGCCATGGTCCCAGCCGCACTGCCTGTGAGCTGTAATGGCTGATTGTTGCCTATAACACTGCCTGTGGCTATTTGCACCCACTGGCCTGCGGTATCGTCCCACAGGTGGAGGGTGACAGGACTGGCGACCGCTCTCTCGATCCTCTCTGCGTCCCAAAGGGCATCGATGCCGGTGACCGCCCCTTCTGCCTCATTGATATGTATCGCATATCTCCAGTATTTCGCATTGGCACTATCGTACTGCCATACACTTGCGTCATTGAGTGCGGCAACCTGTCCATATTCAGCTGCTGTTAGCTCTGTCCAGCCACCACCACTTCCCATGTCCCAGTCCGCAGTGTTCACGGTACCGCCATTGAGATTTACATGATATCCTTGCTTGTCACCTACTCCGTACGTCGTGTAGTCGTAGTTCGTTGATCCGCCTGCACCACCTGTAAGTACTTCCTGAATATCTTCAGTATCTCCTGTCGGAGGGTTCTCATCTATGGATTGCCAGTCTCCCCCTGTAATTGTCCCTTCAACTATGGGGAGTACGTCGGAGGCGACTGTGTAATTGGCCCAAGTATCCCCACCTGAACTCACTTCCTCTATGCTTTCTATGTCACCTGCTGGTAGTTCTCCTTCATCAATGAAGGTCCAGTCATTTGTGACAGTTCCTTCAACAGCTAAGTCGGAGGCGACCGTGTAATTTGAAAATAAGGTGGTTCCACCGATATCCACTTCCTGGATATCCTCTGTTCCAGCGCCATGGGTATTAGCCTCTGTACCAACCAGCACGGTTCCATGGTTAGGTATATCTCCTCCTGCATCCGTGGTGTAATTCACCCAGGTGTGAGTGGCTGGTCCACCGCTTCCAACCGGGTCAAGCCAGTTATAGCCACTGTGGCATCCCCAGCATATGTCTCCCTCTTTCTGATGGCTCATGCCCGTTGCCGTGGTGATCTCATTGAACACCTTGGTCATATTGGTGGAAACATGAGTATCCCCTCGGTCATGACATCCATTCAGTCTATTGGCACAGGTGATGTTCTTGGCGGCATGGTACTCCGTATCAGGAACCTCCTGGCTGTTCACATGGCATGTGGCACAGGGTGTGTTCATCGGGTGTGTGGCATTCAATGGCTGGGTGGCCGTGTGATGGCCCCCGCTTATTCCTCCCCTGGCAGTAACCACATCATTGTGGCATCCATCCACTCCGTCACCGCAGTTTACGCCCGCGGGGGCGATATAGGTGTGTAGCTCACCGGTCTTGGTCCAGGTGTAGGTATTCTGGTGGGTGGTGGTGCTGACCTCGACATTGGTTATGGAATAACTGCTGTCGACCGTGAAATTGAAATAATCTGGCCTTTTGAAAGTCGTGTTGACATCGAAGCCGGTGTGGCAGACTATACAGGCCTCATTGGGTCCCTTGTTGTATATACTGGAGCCCGCGTTATAAAGCATCTCCTTGTGGGCCTCGGTATCATAGCTCATGTTGGTTATGACGGTGCTGTGACAACTGGTGCAATTGGGAAGTGTCGCGGCGTGCTGGTCATCAAAATCCGCGCTCACATTCTGGTGACAGTCGGTACAGGACAAGCCCTCGTGGGGCTCGACACCCGGGGTTCCGAGCATGTCCGTGAACTCCTGGCCAACATCATCATGGCAGTCCAGACATGCCTTCCCAGTGTTCCAATCGTGTTGGTCCGCAAAAAGAGAAACGGTTATAGCCCCTATGGAGATAGCAGCGATTGCCAAAATCATTATGAGAATCAGTGTCCTCTTGGAAACGTGGACAGATGAAGAAGAGGTGAAAGACCCCTTCTG